>CALAZZ010000001.1 GCA_937926515.1 uncultured Bacteroidales bacterium
CATGGTCACGATGGATTTGCTGCGGAAGGTAGATGAAGATTTTCAGCTCCTTACGGCTGCTCAGTTCCCTGACTACTGTAAGCATATTGCCAATTATTGGCGAAAGATACTAAAGATTTGGTTTGCCTACTCCAATGGTTTACAAAATCAGCTTTGAACTGAGACACTACGACTGGACAAGATCAGAATGTCAGCTGCAGCTTTTAATTTACCTGTAAGATTCCATCAACCTGAGGAAATTTAATAATTGCCCAATCGATGATTTTAACCAAAGTCTCTATCTTTGACTCCATTAATTCGATTAAACCTATTTTGGCTTGAATTGCAATTTGAGAGTAAATCAATAATCCTGTTCTAAATGAAATAAAACTATGAATCCGGAAAAAGCACAGTCCCATATTGAGAACGATTTCAGGAAATTGGTCAGAGGTGATAAGAAAGTCAAGAACGCTTACCTTCTTGTACATTCAGATAAGCTGAATGTAAATCTTTGTGTTGCCGAAGGCAAAACAGGGAATTTAGATGCCCATCCTCAGCAGCCCAACCACCTGGCCAGCGTGGGTAAGATATTTACGGCCACACTGTTTGGCATTATGCATGAACGAGGTGAGCTGTCCTTCGATGATCCTATTGCCAAATACCTCGATGCCGACCTCATGAAAGGACTTCATGTTTTCAGGGGAACAGACTATTCAGCTGAAATCAAGATACATCACCTGCTCCGCCAAACATCTGGATTGGATGATGTATTCTACCATCTGCTTAAGAAGATGATGAAAAAACCACAATTGGTGATCAGCCCGCGCGAAGCTGTTGAATGGGGGAAGCAAAACCTGAAACCCAGGGCAAAGCCCGGACAAAAACATTTGTATGGCGATACCAACTATTACCTCCTGGGTTTGATTGTGGAGCAGCTTACCAGGCAGCCTTTTCATGAATCGTTGCATAGACTCGTTTTTGACCCGCTTGGAATGAAACGCGCCTATATGCATGGATTCTCAAAGCCAGCTGTTAGCGAATATCCCACAGCAAAGCTCTACCTGAATGGAGTGGATGCTTTGGGTCTGGCAGGGCTTGCACAGATCGACTATGCCGGTGGCGGTGTAGTGGCTCCACTCGAAGAGTTTCTGATATTTATGAAGGCCTTGGTGAAAAACAGGATCGTGAAAAAGGAGACCCTGGAGCGAATGCTGGAGGATGATACCCCAATGGGATTCCCTTTCATAGGGATCAACTATGGCTATTCAATCTGGAAATACAAAACCGTGCCTCTTATACTGCCGGCCAAATATAATTGTTGGGGTTGTGTGGGGGTGAGCGGTGCATTTATGTTCTATCACCCTTTGACGGAATCCTATTTGATCGGAGCCTTCAATGATGAAGCTTATAAATCCAAAGCAGTTAAGTTTATGTTGCTTAAAGTGATAAAACAATTACTTAAAGCAGAGCCTGCTAATGAAAACCAGTAAAAAAAACCAGAATCATAGTTTACGGATTATTTTCATCTTACACTGAATTATTCCGTAAACAGGACGGCGAATGAAGCCTTGCCGGTCCATGCCTTTTTTTTCTGTTCTTTGCACTGTTGGTGGCTTGAAGGTTTGGGTATAAAAGACATCAAATTAAGTAGTCCTGACCGTTGACTCTACTTCCAATTGCTAATTTTAATTCATTTTGAGGATCAATCGAGTAATGCAATCATACCGGCCTATTACAGTTTTAATATTCTAGAATGACCATTTCAATTGGGCGTAAACAGCAAGCATCTCAGGAATGTCAGCATCATTCAAGCTGAAGTATTGTGCCAGCAGGCTTACATCAAGATTGGTGAGCAGGGAGTAACTAAGATTGGGCCCAATGTAGTACCCACTAATATCCGGCATATACATCCCCGCCAACGAGGCTGAAAACAGGGGTGATATAGGATACATCGCAGTGGCGGTAACAGCATATTTCGAAATAAAAATGTTGTCTGCCGACATGGGCTCCATTAGCATTAACAGATCCGGGTCGAACCCTTTATGGCCTCCATTATACAATACCTCTACCATGCCATATATCCCGTTACCGAAAAGGTGATCAACCGAAAAGGCACCCACCAACACCAGGCTATCCTGATCTTCAAGACCATTAAATACAGTTAGCTCTCCTTTAAAACCACTGTTTTTTATATGACCTGCCCAGCCGGTTCCCACAGCCAGCTTGTGGCGATAATACCCGGCAATGAACTGCAGGTCGTAGCCGGAAGTGTTAAAGGCATACATGACCGCAGCCACCGATTCCTTGCTTTTTTCTTGCGGCGCGATAGCCAGTTCGATGCGCGACAGATCGCCGGTAAAGTACTGGACCCGTATAGCATCAGCACCCGGCCGTTCTTCATAATCCACATCGAAAAACGAATAGGTGTTGAACAGATCGTTGGGATTCGATACCGTATTGAGCCCCCAATTGATCCGCTGACGCCCTGCACGTATTTGCCAGTTATTGCTTCGCCAGTCGATAAAAAAGCGGTCGAAATTGCTGTGCATCATGACATTTTTATTCGAAAACGGAACAAAGGAAGCATCAACCAATCCGTTGTCTGTTTTCAGCATTTCTTCGAGGAATGGGCCATAATCGGTAACCATATCTCCTGACAACATTCTGTTGCGAAGCTCTATCGCCAGCCTGAATTGCCGGTTGCGATAGCTGAAATTAAGGCGGTTTTGAAGGATATTGCTCCATTCCATTTCGCCCCCCCTGTAAAAACTGAGGGAGGGCATATCCTTAAAATAGCCGTTCAAGCTTAACTGGCCATGCCTCACTTTTGATGGTGAAGTCCCTGAATAGTCCTGTGCCATAAGACTGGAACTCAGAAGCAAGACAGCTGTTAGAAATGCTACCGCCCTCATGAACAAATCATTTATTGGTTAAACTGTTCATCCTTGCTTATGGCACCGTCAACCAATGTAATCACTCGACGGGCTCTTTCAATCACCCTTTGATCGTGGGTTGAAAAGATCAGGGTAATATGCTCTTCGCGGTTCAACCTGGCCATGATATCCAGCAGGTTAAAGGCTGATGCGGTATCCAGGTTGGCAGTGGGTTCATCGGCCAGGATAAACTTGGGCCGCGATGCCAGTGCCCGCGCCACAGCCACCCTTTGCTGCTGCCCGCCTGAAAGTTTGTTCGGACGCACATCAAATTTATCAGCCATGCCCACCTCGCGCAGCAGTTCCTCGGCCCGTCGGTCCATCTCTTTCTTGCTCTTTTTCTGCAGTAGCATGATGAACGACACATTTTCCTTTGCCGTGAGGACCGGAATGAGGTTGTATGACTGAAATACAAAGCCAATATTCCTCAACCTGAAGTTAATCAGTTTGTTGTCCTTCATAGTGTTGATCTCTTCATCATCAATAAAGACTTTACCCGCTGTGGGCTTGTCCAGTCCGCCCACGATATTTAGCAAAGTTGTTTTGCCACTGCCCGAAGGGCCTACAATGGCAGTGAATTCGCCTTTTTCAATTTCAAGGTTTACTTTGTTCAGCGCCTTGACCGGTACATGGGTCGAATTATAAATCTTTTCCAGATCAAGGGTTTTGATTACAGCCATTTCTTTAGTTATTTAGTTTTATCAACATATTAATTCAATCTCAAATTTTCTTACTCTTTTCTCACTGCCTCAGCCGGATTGAGCTTGAGTGCCTTATAAGCCGGATATACCGAAGCCAGCAGGGAGGTAATAAGCACCAGGATAGCCAGGTTGAGGTAAAACACCTGATCCAGTGTAGGATGGATCACCGCATCAAATCCAAAGTCGGAGAAGGCTTCAGCGCCGAAAGGGCTAAGGTCGATCCCTTTCTGTTGGGTGAGGGCCACGGTGAGTGCACCAATGAGGGTACCAAAAACCGACCCAGTAATGACCAGGAATGTGGTTTCGAGCAGTATCATTGAAAATACCCTAACCTTGCTCATGCCAACAGAAAGAAGTACGCCCAGTTCGCGTGTACGCTCAAAGATGGTCATCAGCATGGTGTTCAAAAGCCCGAAAGCCAAAGCAAAAAGAATGATTGAGATCAGGATCAGCAACATCATGCCTGTGAACTCATTCATAAAACTAAGGTCAGGTGATAGCTGTGCCCAGCTGCGGATTTCATATTGCGGGAAGAGGCCTTGCAGCTCATCTCTGAATGCGTTGGTTTCATCAAGCTCATTCAAAAGAATGGCAATCTCATTGATGATGCCATAGCCATCAAGCAGGACGGCAAGATCGTCCTGAAGCACATACACCTTTCGTTCATCATTCAGGCTGTTGGAAGTACGATAAATGCCACTAACCCTGAAAGCTGCTGAAGTAATGTCGCCATTGAGGTCCTGAAAGGTGAGGATGATGCGGTTTCCGGGTGAAATCTTCATTTTATCGGCCAGTGTGTGTCCGAGTAGGATTGGGTTACGGCTTACCGATTCGAAATAATCGCCTTCGACCAGGCTTTCCTCAAGGCTGATCGTTAGCTTCTCCTGTTCAGCATTGATACCATAAATCTCAACCCCGGAGGTGAAAGATGCATTGGCAAGCATGCCACTCACAACGGTACGTTCGGCATGTGCATTTACCTTGCTGTTGCCATCAAGCATCGAGCTTATCTCCTCAGCCCGGGTGATGGTATAGGTGCTTTCCTTTTCCTTAATAAATTCAGGATGGTGTATCTGGATATGAGAAACCAGGTTGCGTATGCTTGAATTGAATTGTTGATCAATCATGCCTTTCATCAGGGCAGTGGCGAATATGCCTCCCCAAAGGCCAAACCCGATAGCGAGAATAAATACAATGCTACGGGCTTTGTTTCGCCATACATTACGCCAGGATATTTTCAAAAGTAATTTCATTTCAGACTATTTGGTATGGTTTATCACGTTCAATTTGAATGCTTTATAGGCAGGATAGAGCCCGATCAACAAGGCAATGATAAAAACCACTATGGCTTGTGTAATGAATATTGAGGGCGCAATGGAAGTCGGCATCACCGGTTCAAACCCATAGTCAATCAGCAGTTCAGCCATTTCGCCTTTAAGTGGGATCGGGTTTTTGTTAAAATAATAAACGAAAGGGAAGGTGACCATCATACCTATTATGACGCCAATAAAGCTCATAAAAAAAGATTCAAGCAAGCATACAACTGCCAGTTGGTAACGTTTCATGCCGATGGATATCAACATGGCAAATTCCCTGATGCGTTCAAGCATCATGGTGAGTATGGTGCCAAACAAGCCGAACCCGATGACAATGTATAGAATGTAGATGATCACCTGGCTTCCGGCCCTATCCATTTGCATCATCTTAAGCAGGTCTTGCAGCAAGTATTCCCAGCTTAGGGCACTGTACCATTCACTATCAAGTGCTTCATTTAGCCTGGCGGTGATGCGCCGGGTATGTTTTGGGTTTTCGGGCATGATGATTAATGCCGACAGGCGATCTGGTGCAGCGTAAAACCATTGCGCAGTCGCCAGTGGCATGTAAACGGTGTTGTTGTTAAGCTCGGGCACTGACAGCTTCACTATACCTTTCACTGGGTACATGCCTGCTGCAGTAGCACCCTGAAAGCCTTGTCCGATCACCACCAGGGTATCGCCCACGTCCAGACTCAGTATTCCGGCCAGCCCTTCGGCAAGCAAAACTGCAGTATCCTTGTCGGTGAGGTATGCTCCACGTATTACGTTCTCTGACAGTCGATTGAACTGGTTTTCTTGCTCCGGGTCTATACCTGTAACCAGGGTGCCCCGTGTTTTTGTGTCTGTGGCTGCCAGTGCAAAACTCTGTATGCGTGGTACAATGTAGCTTATACTACCTTCGAACCGGTTTAATACTTCTTGCAGTGCCTCATCATAATAAAGCAGATTATCGATACCGGGCTCTTCGTCATACATGACATCCTGAACCTGGATATAACCGGTGCTGAACTTCACCATATTATCGATCATGAGCTCGTAAGAGCCCTGTTCCAATGAGTCGGCGGAAATGGCAAACAAAACCGCAAACAATACTGAGGCGATGCTAATGAAGGACCGTCTTTTATTGCGCCATATGTTGCGCCAGGCCAATGTAATAAAGGTTTTCATTTGATGGCTATTCTATATTGGTGAGGTTTTGAACCGAGAAGAAAGCTTCTTCGATTGGAATGTTGAACCTGGCATTGACGTACTTCAGAAGGGTTTTCTGCCTTGGTTTGTCTGCCGGTACCATCTCCATGACTGTGGGGATGATGCGACCATCCATTTCTTTTATGTCGCTGAATGTGAGTGTTGAAACCAGGAATCCATCTTCATCATAGTTTTCCACTTTTAGCTGAAGGTAAAAATCCTTTGACACCCATATGGTTACTTTGTCATAGACGATTGAAGACTCAGGAAGGGGTCTGAGTTCCAGCACCCAACATTCGTACTCCTCAAAAATTTCCTCTCTTAGGATCCTGTGATCATAATCCTTCAGTATGGAGCTCTCACGCACAAGGTCATCGTTTGAGAAGTCGCTGCCCATCCACGATTGCGACATCATGGAGGGTGGCATTTTGATCATACGGTCGATGCTTGGTACGTAGTTCCAGATCTCTTTGGCCCTTTTCAGGAAGGCCGTACCCTTGTCACGTGCAGGTGCCGTGATGAGGATCATGGCATAGTCATCTCCCAAAGACCATGATTTCATAGTTACTTCACGTGTGTAGCGTGGCCTGACGGTGGTCATGGTGAGTTCGAAATAAGATGATTCGCCACGCATCTGATCTTCCATCTTCTGAATGATGCTTTTGGCTGTTTCCGGAGTTGAACCTTTGGAATCAAGGCTGAAAGTTATCATCAGAAGAAACCCGAATGTTATAATCATATGATTCTGAATAGTATTCATGGTTTAGGATTTTGAATGGATATTTTGATTTTTCTTTTCATGCAAAAACATGGACCTCATTCTGTTTAGAAATTTCGGCACCACCTCTTTTGGGACACTTGCAGGATTGAGCACATATATCGTACAAAATCCTTTGAATAAGGATGTGAATAAGACAAATTCTGTTTCAGGATCATCAAATCTTTTATCAAAATACTGATGCAGGAGTTTGGTGTAGTCAAGAGCCAATGCGTCATGTTCTATCTGGTTCATCATCAACTTGAGCACTTCGGGCTGCATGCTAAGCTGGTAGTAGAGGATCCAGTAATCTTTGTTCTCGTCCATGGATTGAATGAGTTTATCAAAGAAAGCATCCATTTCTTCATTGGTAATTTCATGATCATTATTGGGATTGATCAGCGAATAGATCAAGCTGATCAAATCGGTAAAGAGGGATACAAGCAAGGCTTCCTTGCTTTTGTAATAGTGATATATCAAACCTTTTGAGATGGCTGCCTCTTCGGCTATCTGACTGATGGAGGTTGCATGGTAACCCTTGCCGGCAAACAGCTTCAAGGCTGTGGTTTTTATCGACTCCTGCTTATCTTCCCTAATTTGACTTAACTGCTTCTTTGTTCGTGGCGACATTAGAATTTTTTATTGAATGAACGATCAGTCAAAAATAAATTATAAATGATAATTCCCAAAGAAATTTTCACTTTTTTTTTCAACATCATCATGTGTATGTTTGATCGTATGATCTGGATTGTTCTTGCCGTAGCTAGAGAAGTGCAGCTATTCTTTACCTGGTTTTGTGATTACACATTCATATTTAGTAAGATACGATCTGAAATGCTTTTAAGGAATACGATAATCGGAAAAAGGAATTATATTTACATCCATGCGGCTTACATATAACTAAGGTATATATCTTTGCAGCTTGCAATCGGACATTTTTATGAAGGTTTTGTTATTTGTCTCAGCACTGCTTCTTATATCTGTCTTTTCAAATGAGTCAGGTGAATCGTATGAAAGATACGACTTGGGTACCGGTACGGTGCGCGGTACATTATTTGACTACCTGCAACACAAGACGGCAGATGATCAAATTAATCTGCCCTCAAATCATGTGCTGGAGTTAGGTATGGCCGGCTATAAAAAGCTTATACAGAAAAGTCTGGTGCACAAAACCAGCATCATCACCATCATTGACTTCAGTCTGCCTTCGGATCGTGAAAGGATGTGGGTGATTGATATTGTGAAGGGAAAGGTACTGTTTCATTGTCTGGTTGCCCATGGCCGCAACTCCGGTGGACTGTATGCCGAAAATTTTTCCAATGTTCCGGGGTCTTATACCAGCAGTCCGGGTTTTTATCTCACCGATGACATTTACTACGGCAAACATGGCATGTCGCTCTATCTTGACGGGCTTGAGAAAGGTATTAATGATAAGGCCCGTGAGCGCGCTATTGTAATGCATGGCGCTGATTATGTGAGCAAAAGCTTTGTTGAAAATTATGGAAGACTGGGTCGTAGTCATGGCTGCCCTGCTATACCTTTGGGCTTGCATAAAGACATCATAAAAACCATACATGGCGGTAGTTGCCTATATATCCATGCGCCCAATGATCTTTATGTGATGCACTCACCTATTTTGGGTTCATTGGAACTATGAACTCCCAGTCTATCGCACAACGTGATCAACAGGCTTCTGTAACAATGCCTGCATAACCGGCGCATCACGATTATACACATCTTTACGAAACTGGATTTTATCTGCGCCATCAGTCCATGCTGTGAAGTACACCATCACCACGGGTAGGGCTGTCGGGAGGGTTACTGTTTGTTCACGCGCTGAATTCATAGCCGCATTTATACGTTCGGGGGTCCATTGTGGGTTTGCTGCCAGGAGCGTTAATGCTAGCTCAAATGGCTTTTCAATGCGAATACAACCTGAACTGAGCGCCCTGTCCTCCTGAGCGAAGAGCCCTCGAGTAGGCGTATCATGTATGTAAACGTTGTATTGATTTGAGAACATGAACTTCACTCTTCCAAGGGCATTATCCGGGCCAGGGTTTTGTCGCACCATGTAAGGAAAGTTTGTGGTTGATATTGTTTCCCAGTTAATCGATGCATAGTCAACCTCGGTTCCGTCGGGGCGTAAAATGCGCATATTTTTTCGATCAAGATATTCAGGGCCCTTTTTAAGCTCTGGCAAGATGTCATTGCGAAGGATGCCTGGTGGCACCGTCCAGGTGGGGCTGAATACGAGGTAGGTCATGTTTGCACTGAAAATGGGCGTTCGGCGGTAATGGCGCCCTACTATAGCCCGCATGCTCGTTAGGGTGTCGCTGCCCTCAATCAGGTCCAGCTCCGCATTGGCAATGTTAACAAGAATGAAGCGGTTTGGGAACTTCAGGGGTAGCCATCGGATACGCTCCATATTTACCCGAATGGTTTCAATCCTTTTGGTCGGGTGAATGTTCATGGCTTCGGTGGTCATGCGGCCGATCACACCATCAGGATTGAGTCCGTTGTTCAGTTGGAAGCGTTTAACAGTCCGCTCAAAATCATCATCATACCATTCAGAGCTAAGTTCAGAGACCTCATAGCCTAACAACTTCAGGCGTTTGCGACAGGCTGGCAGTTGTCTGCTCTGTGTTCCGGTTTTGATGGCACCCTCAAATGGGATTATGTTCCATTCTTGAGTTTCGATTCCCCTGAAAAAGGCAAGTCTTGTTTTGAGCTTCTCATAGCTTTTAATCCGTGGAGTCAGTTCATGGAACGCACCCTGGATATCATTCTTTGATAAAGCTTCCTGCAAGCGTATATCAAGGCGTAGTTCAGGCTCTTTTCGCTGAATCTTCCATTCTGCTTTCACCTTTTCAGGATCAACCTTTCCAAAATATAGATGGGATCCAAATAACATAAAGGCATCGGTCAGTAAGATCTCGAGCTTCATCTGAACCTGCAAGTCAGCAGAAGCTTGCTGCTTCATGACGTTTTCATATTTCTCAATAAGGCTGAGGTGATAATCAGCAGGTTCAAGACCATGTTCAGTGGCATCCCGAATAGCTTTTATCATGGCATTTGCATGCTGGTTCAACTTATCGTTGCTGATCCATGCCGGTTCAAAAGAACGTTGGAGGTAGAAGCGTGGCAATACCTGACTTGAGTAAAGCATTTCATTATCAATGATGTATCGTGTAGTAACAGGTCCGGACTCAATATAGTTCCTGATAGTCTCCTGAAGATTGTGCAAGCCAGCAAAAACGAAATGATTAACCATGAACATGGCAAGCAAAAGCAAAATTTTCTTCGTCATAATCATTGATTTGATCGTGGTAGGTGACATATAAATATGTATCCGGCATCAGGCAATACAGATAATAAACCTGGACATTCTGAATCTCAAAGATACAGAAAACATTTGATTACAACCACTGCTGTGATGGTAAGTACGACTTGGTAGATTCAACTCACAAATGCGACATTTTGCTCAACGAAGTTAAAGAATAA
>CALAZZ010000002.1 GCA_937926515.1 uncultured Bacteroidales bacterium
CTTAAAGGCCTCATTGTCGACAGCGAAACCGGGGAAGGTGTTCCGTTTGCCACTGTTGCCCTCATCCCGGAAGGCACAGAGACGCCGGCATATGGCACCACATCTGATTTTGAAGGTCATTTTCTGCTTACTGGTGTAGCAGCAAAAAAATATACGATGGCCATTTCCTTTATAGGATACAGCGCATTGGAGATGAAAATAGAGGTTGAAAAGGGGCATTCCCAGATGGATCTGGGCAGCTTGCTCATAAGCCCTGCTTTGGTTAATTTGGATGAGGTTGAAGTGTCGGCCACGGCACAAACGGCCAGCAACAGGCTAGATAGAAGGTCGTACCGTGCAAAAGATTTTGAAACAGCACGTGGAGGCACTGCTGCTGATCTTATGAATCGATTGCCATCTGTGGCTGTTTCACCTGATGGAGAAGTGTCAGTCAGGGGAACTACTGATTTTATTGTATACCTTAATGGCAAGCCAACTCAAATTGATCCATCAGTGCTCCTGGCACAGTTGCCGGCATCATCCATTGTAGGCGTGGATGTAATCACAGTGCCTACGGCAAGTTTCGATGCACAAGGTAAAGGTGGTATTATAAATATCTCAACTAAATCTGAAAGCTTGCATGGCTTTTCAATATCTACAACAGCCACCATAGGTGCAGCACCATGGGGGAACCGAAGGGAGGACCTCACCGGACATCAACTCAAAGATGACCGTTATGGAGGTGGTATTAGTGCTGTATTTTCACAATCTGACTGGACCTTATTTGCCGGACTTCATTACAATTGGCGTGATGCCAACACCAGCAGGGAAGGGGTGGCGCGTATACTGGACAAAAACACGGGTGCTTATAAACATATGTTGGCTGCTGGCCTCAAACCTGAATGGTATGAGAATATGTCAGCAAATCTTGGGATTGATCGAATGCTATCGGACAAATCAAGTATTTCCTCCTCATACTATTTCGGAAAACAATTAGAAGGCCGTACAGCCTATTATCAGTATCACACTTTTTTTGGTGATGTGGATCAAAACTTTATCCCTGGTCTTGATCCGGCTGAAATCTGGACATTGAATCCGAATACCGGAATCAGAAAAGGTGAGTTTCACACTGCTAATGTTGACTATTCATTCAATACAGCCGCCTCTGCTTTAAACCTGGGTGCACTCTATGAATATTCCGTGCTCTCTCACATTATTGATAATCCCAATATAGCTCTATCAGATGATCGAAATATACTTGCCGACACCTTATCTCACTTTAAGCAAGCTGATCGTACACCGCTTCACGGGCTTAGATTTACAATTGATTATCAGCGAAAATATGATAATGGAAATGTTTTTAGCCTGGGCTTTCATCCGCAATATTTCAATATTTCAGGTGGATTTGATTATGACACCCTCGATGTACTAAATCGTGCCTGGGCAGCAAATACAGGTCTGGAGAATGCCATTGACCTATCCCGTTGGATATATGCAGGTTACGCTGATTTTTCAGGCCAATTGAATAAACTGCAATTTAAAGCCGGACTGAGGCTGGAATATACCGATCAGTCGCTCAATATTGAAAATACCAATTATATAACCCTTTTGGATCAACTCACTTCTGATAATTTCGTTTTGCAACAATTGGATTGGTTTCCAAGCCTGCATGCTAGCTATCCGATTGGTGATCGAGATAAGCTTAATTTTGCTGCAAGTAGGAGGATTAGCCGTGCGCCAGTCAAAAACATGGCACCTTTTCTCTACCGCAGGCATTTGGAAGTATATGTGGTGGGCGATCCTTCATTGAAACCTGAATATATTAACACTATTGAATTGAGCTACAGTAAAGGCATTGGAAACCAGCATTTTAATCTGTTAGGGTTTTATCGTGGTGTTGACAATGCTGTATTCAGGGTTAATACGGTGTATGATGAAGAGCAAATCCTGATCAGGAGTTTCACCAATGCAGGAACCACCAAAGCGACAGGGGCCGAGCTCAATGCTAATTTGATGATAGGCAACTCGGCTAAGTTCTTTCTGGGTGCATCCTTGTATGATTATCATATAAAAGCTGAAATATTTGGTTATCAGGAAGACCAGCAATCCGTAAACTGGAGTTTAAAAGGCAATGCCAATATTGCACTGAATGATCAATTGAGTTTTGCAGCAGATTTCAATATACGCTCTGCCGAAGTAACAGCGCAGGGAAAGGATGGAATGCGAGCCGTGGCTAATGTCTCAATGAGCTATGTGCCTCAGCGATGGAAAGGATGGTCATTCACATTAAGAGGAATGAATATATTAGATTCGAACACCAGGGGAGTAAGTACAAGAGCATATGATCAGGAGGGCGTGCAGATTTTTTATCAGGATACGGACTATTACTGGTATGGGCCTATTGCTGAACTAAGTGTATCATACAACCTCAACTGGCAAAACCAGTCAAAGGATAAACCTGACCGGAGCTTTGGCAGGGACGAGTTCTAATGTGCAGATAATCACATAAATCAGTGGTTAATCGGCTGTCATGTATGATCCTTTAATCTAATTCAATATATTTGCCAGTCGATGAATTGATGAATGAAGAGATTAAAAAAGAGGATTTATCATATACTTGAGGTATCTGAAAACCCCGGTGACCTGAGCTGGTGGTTTGATGTCGTCCTGATCAGTCTCATTGTTCTTAATGTATTGTCTATTGTGCTCGAATCAGTAGATACACTCCATATTAAATATGCATCTTTCTTTTATTATTTCGAGATAATCTCGGTGATGTTTTTCACGGTAGAATACCTATTGCGTATCTGGACTGCCAATGAAAATCCCCGATTCAGAAAATTGATCAGTGGGAATCTGCGTTTTGCGTTTACACCTATGGCTGTAATTGACCTATTGGCCGTGCTTCCCTTTTACCTTCCATTTGTCGGGGTTGACCTGCGTTTTATGCGAATTTTAAGGCTTATGCGGCTTTTCAGATTGCTCAAGATCACACGTTACTTAAAAGCTCTGGCACTCATTAACCGGGTGCTTCATGAAAAGCGAGAAGAGCTGTTCATATCAGTAGTTTTCACTGCATTCATGCTGCTTATTACCTCTATATTAATGTATTATGTTGAAAATGATGCACAGCCTGAGGTGTTCTCCAGCATACCTGAAACCATGTGG
Source organism: uncultured Bacteroidales bacterium (assembly GCA_937926515.1). GTDB lineage: Bacteria > Bacteroidota > Bacteroidia > Bacteroidales > F082 > CALAZZ01. The sequence continues at coordinate 3,148 of CALAZZ010000002.1, forward strand.
TGGGGAATTGCAACACTTACAACTGTTGGCTATGGCGATGTTTACCCAATAACAGGATTAGG
>CALAZZ010000003.1 GCA_937926515.1 uncultured Bacteroidales bacterium
AAACTATGGCACTCGTAAAATTTTCAAACCAGTTCCCAAGTTTATTCGACCGCTTTTTTGACACGGATGTATTTGACTGGTCGAATAGACATTTTTCAACTACTAACACCACACTTCCCGCTGTGAATATCCGGGAGGATGATGATGGATATGAGGTCGAAATGGCTGCACCCGGCCTTGAGAAAAAGGATTTCAAGATTGAATTGAACGACAATGTGCTAAACATCTCGTCGGAAAAGCAGCTGGAGAATGAAACCAAAGAAGGCCAGCAATTCACACGCAGGGAGTTCAGTTATCAGTCTTTTAGCCGTTCGTTTACATTGCCAAACACGGTTGACAACGATAAAATCAAGGCTAAATATGATAATGGTGTATTGAAGGTCTCAATTCCTAAAAGGGAAGAGGCGAAAAAGAAACCAGTTAAACAAATCACAATTGGTTAGCTTGTGCTTACGGCCGGCTATGATTAGCCGGCTGATTTTTTACCAATACCAATCAATGAATGTATTGTGGGAAAACTACCTACAGGTGAATAGATTGGATATAATTTGAAGTAAGTGAAAGATAGAGGCTATAGTTCAAATGAAATGCAGCACCCCAGGTTTATTGAAGGGATGCTGCATTTGATTTAATATGTGCTCTTAGTAAACTGTAATTAATATCAGATACTTCTCATATATCACAGCCTGGCAGGGGATCTCATTATATTTATTGGATATAGAATCAGTATCTTAATGGATCACAATTTTTTGAACCTTACCATACTTATAAGTACCCATTCGCACAATATATACGCCGGAAGCGGCATATGACATGTCCAGGTGATAGGTGTACCGGTCAGTGCCATAGGCAACTTTATTCTCCACAAGATTCAATCCCATGCTATTGTGCAGGTTGATAAGTACAGGGCCATTTAATCGCGGGCTAATCAATGATATTTCAAATTGCTTGTTTCCGTATGGCCTGACCTCCATTTCACTACTCATTTCAGGCAATGGGGATGTGCCCGTTGGAATGATGAGGTTCACGCGATAGTCTTCTGTTTCACCAAACAAAGTTTCCTCGCATGAATTGATTGGCACTTCCTCACTCAGGTTAATTTTAACCCGCATCAGGTGCTCACCATACATGACGTCATCAGCAATATTTAGGGGTATGGTGTCCATATAAACTCCTGCACCTTCACCCGGGGCAATGATGTGATTATCAATCACCACCTCATCATCTTCGAAGATGAAATTATCATTGAAATCGATCCAGGTTTTAACATAGGTGTCACCATATCCTACTTTCATGATCAGGTCATTCTGCGAACCGGACTCCAAATCAGTAATATAAGCTGTGAAATCGCTATAACCATTTTCAGAACATTCTGATTCATTGATCAGATCTCGAAGTTCGATGTACAATATAGCCACTCCATCGGAGCAATCAGATTCGGGTTGGCAATTGGATTTGGTAATTACCACTGAGGTTGTATCATTGCTGTGGTCATAATCACCCTCAAGGCTGGAATAAGCGATGATTTCATAAGTACCTAATTCATACATGTCAGCGGTAGTTGCAAACTCATAGTTTAACTCAGTGCCGACAAATAATGTGTCGATAAAGCTTTCTGTAGTTATTTCACCGTTCAACGCATAAGTAAGATCAAATCCACTTTGATCAGTGGCACCATAATTCTTAAGGGTTACCTCTACAATCTCAGCATCTCTAAGTCCTGTGCCTGATTCAGGTCGGTTAACCGAGCTGATGCCTACGTCACGTGGGTAGAGGTGCGTTACATTTACTGTGATTGTGTCATTTTCCAAATTTTGATCCACTGACAATCCGGTGAATAACGTTAGTTGATAGGTTTCGCCCATCTGACCCATATCAGCAGTAGCCTGGAACGTATACTCGGCAGATTCTCCTCCCGGTAAAATTCCGGGACGGGTTTCTATGATGGTGTCTCCTCCCGACATAAAATAGCCAACCGGAATATTACCTATTGCCTGGGTGCCATAATTAAATATGCTTACTGTGATCTGCTGTTCTTCTGAAAGTAAGCCATCATGAGGTTCGATCAACTCTATTATGCCGACATCTTTAATCATTTCAGCAGTTAATTGAAACACCCCTACCACATCCCTGCGTTGGTTGTTCATGAAGTACTCACTGATATGCCAGAAGGTGAGATCGTCAGCCGGATCAAGCGTAAGATGTGTATAATCAGCATATCTAAAGGAGGGATTGTTCGAGTTTCCTTGCGCAATAAGTGTTTCATCAACTGTCATTACACCAGGAGGGTCAGATGCGTATCTACCGGTGAAATAGATGGCAATGCTTTCCTGTGTACTCACGGTTGAATAAGCCATGCCAATATTACCATAAGCATCCATAGCCATGCTTGCTGCAAATGCATCTTTGTTGCCATAAGGAGAAATATAGGTTCCCTCCTGATGTATCTCCCAGGGTGCGTCATCATCATATTGCCTGAGCTCGTACCATCTTACACCAGCCAGTTCACCGGATGAGCCGTCAGTATCCACTACAAAATTGAAGACGACAGCATTATAATCCGGGAATCTCCGGTACTGGGCTTGTTGCATGATTATAGCCTGCAGCACATCAATATCAGGTCCGGATGGTTGTGGGCGATTTGAGAAAGATCCACCGTCAAAGACCGAAATAAAAGGTGTGGTAATTAATTCAACAGGGTTAGAGATGGATGAATTACCTGGCGTTTCCCAATCTACATTAAGTGTCCATAGTTTAAGGTGGTCTTGTGAAACACCACTCCAGGCATCGTCCTGAAGATATACAATGGTGGCATTACCCGGAGGGGGTAAGTTTCCATTAGTCACATTGAAAAATTGTGGACTGTAAAAGCCGGATGTCCTGATGCCGGGTAATGGAAATCCCAAAAATTGCGGTGTTTCACCATCCAGTACCTTATCACGCTCAATAACAAACACTCGGTTTGAGGAATTGATGTTTGCCGTGACGTAATAACCATCAGACCAGATGGAGAATTTCGGGTAATCAGGGAATGAACCCGTACCCATACCTGTTGTATAAACATACCAGTCATCATTTACAGGATCCGGGCCCGCAGAAATGGCAAAATTCAATCCGTTAGGTGAAAAATCAAATTCCGTAATGATGTACCTGTCAGCTTCCACATCATACAGCATGATGGGGTCACCGGCATTGTTTCCCGGGAACAGCGTTGATAAGGAAGCAGGGGGCGTAAGCGGTTCGCCTTCTTTGTCGAAAATGCGAAAGCCCACATTCCAGCCTCCAAGGTAATGATTTGGGCCTACTGCGCCGGTGGGGTCGCTTGGGGTGTAAGTAGCAACATTGGCATCAAATACCAGGAGGGGCTCACGACCTGATTTCTTCGCAACACGCTTCTGTTGTGCTACCAGGGGGTCGTCACCTTTTGGCAGGCCTTTGCCGGGAACAATGATATTAGCCCCTGCACGCTTTGGGTTTCCCATCTTTACCGGTTCATCAGGATCAACTCCCACAAAAGTGCCATCCTGCAATTGCTTAGCAAGGCTCGGAACGATTCTTGGTTCGGGCAAGGTGCCAATAAGGCTGGGTTTAGTCCCTTCTGATTGGCTCAATGCACTGCTCGAAAGGAACAGCATCAATACCATGACTTTGACAAAAGATTTCATGTTAACTTCAATTAAATATTAATAAAATTCAGGTGAATAGATGGGTATGCGTGCTGTTTAATAATAACAACCTGGTTACGAATTACCGATAAGTATATACCCAGCAAAATTTTTGTTAATTGACCGATGCAATATTACACATATATTTAGAACCATTCTAAATATAGAAAAAAAATAATTGGATTAAGTAAAAATTATTGCTTGAATCGTAAGTAAGTAATACCAGAAAATGCTGTTGATTGCCTATGCTGCTCCTATGTATCGGATAATCTACTCTTTCTTTTTCTTCAACTCCAGTACCTGAACCTGTGTGGCCCCATCGGTGGACTTTAATTCATACAAGTTCCGGGTAGATTTGGTAATGATCCAGATTTTAGAGAATTCATCGTCTTCGCTTTCGATGGATATATAATCATTTAGGCCTTTCCATGTAAATGGGATGTTGAGTTCGCGCTCCATATTAAAAAGTTCATAAAAAATATCTTTTTCCCCTGTTCCGTTACGGCCGAAACTTATGGTGCCGATATTGTTAAGCGAAAACCCATCCGAGTTGATGGATGTTTTTTCATATTTCTGAACCGTCCATGTACCTACAATGCTTGGTGAGCAGCCACTCAATGTGAATGCCGCGAGCAAGCCTAAAAGAAATAACTTTTTTGTCATCATGTAATTATATTATAATATGTGTTATGTGGTTGAAATACTTGATTATATTAAAACTGGTAAATAATCATATATGTCAGCAACAAGGGATAAAGATCAGTACAAATATAACACGAAACTGCTTGGTTCTTAAAAAAATTAAGTGGTGAAAAATAGAGATCCTTAATCTGTATTTAGGCACCATAATACCCAATTAAAAAATTTCATAGATTTGCCACCTTTTACAAAAACTAAAAAAACTTTGATTATGAAAGCTAAATCAATTCTGTTTTCGCTTATCTATGTGTTGTTATTTTTATCCTGCAGCAAAGATAAGGATGAGACGCCCTCATTACCGGCCGAGATTGAAACGGTGATCAACCAATTAAGCGAATCATTCAGCGACCTGAATAGTTCGATCATAGATGCAGCCGCTCATTTCGAAGGCAATGGCTTTGACAGTGCAGCCATGCGATCACAACTCCTAGAGTTATATAATTCTTCAACTTTTTCCACTGAGTTTGTATATACCTCACCCAGCGGAATAATGGAAATCATCGAACCAGCTGAGTATTATAATTACGAAGGTGTGGACATCAGTGCGCAGGCGCATGTGATCAATGCATTTCAAACCGGTGAGCCAGTGCTGAGTGATGCGTTCACAGTTGTTGAAGGCTATCAGGCAGCCGTAGTCATTCACCCAATGAACAAAGACAATCAGTTACTGGGTGCTATAAGTGCAGTGATTATGCCTGAAATAGTTCTTGGTCAGGTTATTGAACCTATTATTCAGGATCAGGATTTTGAAATGTGGGTCATGGAAAAATCAGGATTGACACTTTGGGATCAGGATGAAGAAGAAATTGGTCTGAACCTGTTTACAGACCCGCTTTATCAGGACTTTCCTGAATTGCTTGATGCCGCCGAAGAAATTGCTAATGGGCTATCAGGTGAAACCTCCTACTCATTTTATCAGGCCGGTATGGATATGATTGTCACCAAGAAGACCTATTGGAACACATTCTCTATGTTGGGCAATGAATGGAAAATAATTTGGGTAAAGGCCGAATAACCAATCAAGTGACGCTGTTCCTTAACCTATTCAAAAACAAGTACCACCCGCTTACCCAAAACCATATACCCATTTTCTAAGCCTGTACAACTGCTGGTTTGGAAAATGGACTTTTATCTGAGCGGGCAATGGGATTTGAACCCACGACCCTCAGTTTGGGAAACTGATGCGCTGACCACTGCGCCATGCCCGCATATATTTTATGTAAGGACAAATTTAAACAAAAGTCTTTATTGTTTGTATTGTTTAATGTTGCATTATTTGAAAAAAATCAGTGCCATATTGACAATAATCTTAATGAAAGTGATGCATCAGCGGCTAAAGCTCACTTATTATAAAAAAGCCTAATTTTGTTGTTAATTTTGTAAGAGCAATTTATGAGAAAACGACACCTTTCCGACGACGCTGAAATCATACTCAGGCTTGCCATCGATACCATAAAAGAAAAGAAGGGTAAGGAGATCGTCAGTCTTGACCTTAAAAAGATAAACACAGCAGTAACGGACTATTTTGTGATCTGCCATGGCACCTCTAAAACCCAGGTAGATGCTATTGCACAAGGAGTTTGGGAGAAGATTAAGAGTGATTGCGGCACAAATCCTTACAATAAAGAAGGATTTGAAAATTCGGAATGGATTTTGCTAGACTATGTTGATGTTGTAATACATATTTTTTTGGACACCACACGCAGCTTTTATCAACTTGAAGATCTGTGGGCTGACGCAAAGATCAGCACTTACAACGATGTAGACTAAAATAATGACAATATAACAGGGAGCGACTATTAGCGAATGGAAAATAAACAAAATGACAGCCGTAGGAGTGGGCAGCCTGCTGATAATAAAAACCAGAAGCCCAAATTCAACTTTTATTGGATTTATGCCCTTTTGGCCATCATATTTATAGGCTTGCAACTGATGAACTGGGATTCTGGTGCTGAGACGGTGGACCAGGGTACCTTAATGAAAATGCTAAGCGAAAGGGATGTAGAAAAGATTGACCTGGTCAACAGGGAAATAGCCGAAATATATCTTAAACCTGATAGCCGTCATAAATATATGGAAGATGATCGTAGCAGAGGCATAAGTTCCAAGCCCGATTTCACCTTTCAGATTGGTTCGGTGGAGACCTTTGATCAGATTGTCCGAACTGCGCAGGAAGGTCATTCCGATCCCGTATATGTGAATAATATTTCGCGGAGGAATTGGGGCGGCGAGATCATGGGATGGGTATTTCCAATTTTGATCCTGATTGCCGTCTGGTTTTTTATTATGCGTATGATGAGCAGAGGCGGTGCAGGCCCAGGTGGCCAGATATTCAATATAGGGAAATCCAAAGCCCAGCTTTTCGACAAAAATACACAAGTGAATGTTACCTTTAAGGATGTTGCCGGACTCGAGGAAGCTAAGGTTGAGATCATGGAGATCGTTGATTTTCTTCGCAATCCTGAAAAGTATACCAAGCTAGGTGGTAAAATACCTAAAGGTGTGCTTTTGGTAGGTCCTCCGGGAACAGGAAAAACACTACTGGCCAAATCCGTTGCCGGTGAAGCATCGGTTCCCTTCTTTTCCATTTCCGGATCAGATTTCGTTGAAATGTTTGTTGGCGTGGGGGCTTCCAGGGTACGTGACCTGTTTAAGCAAGCTAAAGAGAAGTCACCGTGTATCATTTTTATCGATGAGATAGATGCCATAGGACGTGCACGTGGCAAGAATCCGGCCACAGGTGCAAATGATGAACGCGAAAACACCCTGAATCAGCTTTTAACTGAAATGGATGGCTTCAGCACCAATTCAGGTGTAATTGTATTGGCAGCCACAAACCGTGCAGATATCCTCGACAGGGCTTTGATGCGTGCCGGTAGGTTCGACAGGCAAATCTATGTTGAATTACCTGATATTGAGGGTAGGAAGGAGATTTTTGATGTTCATATGCGGCCACTCAAACTGGATGATTCAGTGGACAAAGAGTTTCTTGCCAAGCAAACTCCCGGATTTTCAGGAGCTGATATTGCAAATGTGTGCAACGAAGCAGCACTGATTGCAGCAAGGCGAAATCGTGAAGCGATCGGGAAGCAGGACTTTATGGATGCCATCGACAGGATTATTGGGGGGCTTGAAAAGAAAAGTAAGATAATAACTCCTTCTGAAAAGAAAGTTGTAGCACATCATGAAGCCGGTCATGCAGCTGTAAGCTGGCTGCTCGAACATGCCCACCCGCTGGTTAAGGTTACCATAGTTCCCAGGGGAAAATCATTAGGAGCTGCATGGTATTTGCCGGATGAACGGCTTATCACCACATTTGATCAAATGTTTGATGAAATGACTGCTGCATTGGGTGGTAGGGCAGCCGAAGAGGTTGTATTCGGTAAAATTTCAACCGGGGCGCTTTCCGATCTGGAGAAAGTTACGAAACAAGCCCATGCAATGGTTACTTATTACGGCCTGAGTAAAAAGTTAGGCAACGTAAGTTTTTATGATTCAACCGGCCAACAGGAATATTCATTTAATAAACCTTACAGCGAAAAAACCAGTGAGGTCATCGACAGTGAAATAAGCGAAATGGTCGAATCAGCTTACAGAAGAGCTGTTGACATCTTGAAGAAGAATAAAGCAGGATTGGAAAAACTGGCCGATCAGCTTCTGGAGAAAGAGGTTATTTTCGGTGAGGACCTGGAACAGATTTTTGGACCCCGACCTTGGAAAAAAGAAGAGCGCATCGCATCCAATGCATTTCGAAAAGCTGAGCAGGAATTGGAAAAAGCAAGAACAGATCTTAGTGATAAGCCAGAGGAGGCTGATGAAGAGGTAGTCCCTGAAACAGCTCCAAGTACAGGCGGGGAGAACAAGAAAATAGAATAGGCTTAACCTGAAAAGCGGATATGAAAGAAAGTACGCCACGAGAGCAAATACTTGCAAAGATCAGAAACGCCTTGCTGGATAAGGTTGATAATCCTTACCAGGATATTGATTTTAATTCAGAGGTTTTTGCATTACCTGAGGAAGCATCTGAACCTGAAGTGTTGTTTGCTCAGGAATTAATAGCTGCTGGTGGCCAGTTCATTTATTGCGAAAACGAGAAATTCTTTTTGGATTATCTACAAATGCTGATGAATCAGAAAAAGTGGAAGGTGCTTTGCTGCAGGAACAAAACACTATCTGATATGCTTTCTGTGGGTAAGATTCCAATAGTATATGATATTGAGGAGGAGGAAGAGATTGTTTGCATCACTGCCTGCGAAAAGCTTATCGCAAGGTCGGGAAGTATTATGATCAGCAGTGCTGATAGTGATGGCAGGGCTGCATTTGCCTTTCCTGATGTTCATATCGTGAGGGCCTTTGCATCGCAGGTTGTATTATCATTGAAAGAGGGCTTCGAAGGGTTGCGCAACAGATATAATGAATCTTTGCCTTCGCAGATTACATTTATAACCGGTCCCAGCCGCACCGCTGATATTGAAAAAACGCTGGTAATGGGTGCACATGGCCCCAAGGAGTTGTATGTGTTTTTAATTGATGATCTTTGATCCTGTATTGGGACACCCTAATTTTTTTGCTGTTTTCTTTCCGGTTGTAAATCAATTTAATATGGAATGTTTATGTTAGGACTTTCTGTTTTTAAGTAAGTTCTGTTCTGTTTTTTTTATATGTTTGCATACAGATCTTTGTAAATGATAACGAATTCAGCCAATGCGTAACTTTATCCAAAGAACCGTTTTCGGTATCCTTTTCGTTGTCATTATTATCGCCCCAATACTGATTTCTCCTTACCTGTTTGTCTTGATCATGTTCGTTGTGAACCTGATTGGCTTAAGTGAGGTTTATATTTTGACAGTTCCTAAAAAAGTACCTACAGTTTACCGTATTCTTTTACTGATAGCAGGCACAGTTTTGTACCTTGTGGTAGTGAGCGTATTTATGGGATTTTGCGCGGCTCACTGTTTATTTGTTGGCCTCATTCTTTTGTATGTACCATTCCTCATTGCATTATTCAGAACTGAACTTAAGGCTGAAAAAATTTTACATACCTATTACATTGGTTATTTCTTCGTATCACTTCCTGCTGCCTTGATGCTTGCATTTTATAATTCTGACTTTGTCGGTCCTGCTGCAGGCCCTTTCTTACTGCTTACACTTTTTGCCATGATCTGGATCAATGACACCTTCGCTTACCTGATCGGAGTTTGGCTGGGTAAGCACAGGTTATACGAAAAAGTTTCGCCCAAGAAAAGCTGGGAAGGCAGTGTGGGCGGACTTGTGTTTACACTTATTGCTGCCTTGTTGTGGGCACATTATGGAGAATTGATGCCTGTTTGGAAAATGATGGGTATGGCGCTTATCGTTGTGGTCTGTTGCAACCTAGGAGACTTGATAGAGTCCATGATCAAAAGACAGGCAGATGTAAAAGATTCGGGTACTCTTATTCCGGGGCACGGTGGCATACTGGACCGTTTTGATGCAGCTTTTTTCGTGGTTCCATTTGTATTTTTTTATTTACTTATATTAGGTGTATATGCGCATCCATAGAGAAGGGCTGAAAGTTATTGCATGGAATATTATGTTTAGTGTTGTTTTCCTGTTTGCTATTCATCTATTATTACCAGGTTACAAAACACTGCATTATATCACTTACCTGTTCTTACTGGTTGGCAATATTTGGTCCGTTAGTTTCTTTAGAGTCCCTGCAAGGACAATTAGATCAGATGATAACCTCATTTATTCAGCTGCCGATGGAAGGGTAGTGGCTATTGAGGAAGTATTTGAGGACGAGTATTTTCATGATAAACGACTGCAGATATCTGTTTTTATGTCGCCACTTAATGTGCATGTTAATTGGTATCCGGTTAACGGTAAAATAATTTATACAAAATACCATCCGGGAAAATTTCTGGTAGCCTGGCTTCCCAAATCTTCCATCCTGAATGAGCGTACCAGCATCGTACTTGAACGAGATGATGGCAAGGCTTTGATGATAAGACAAATTGCTGGTTTTGTGGCCCGAAGGATCGTTTACACATCAAAACCGGGTGATCAGGCCAGGCAAGGGGATGAATTCGGGATTATTCGTTTTGGCTCAAGGGTTGACTTTTTCCTCCCCACCGATTCCATTGTAAAAGTCAATATTGGAGACAAGGTGAGGGGACAGCAAACAGTGATTGCCACATTTCATAAATAATCCAGTAGGTCTGTTAATTGCCTGATCTCGAAGCTAATTTCTTCTTGATGTTCAATCCCTAGCGGGTTGTAATATACCTGATCCAAGCCTGCCTGCTTTGCACCTATGATGTCTACTTCCAGATTATCGCCTATCATAATGCTTTGATTTGCTTGAGCATTGGCCTTGTTAAGGGCATAATTAAAAATTCCAATATCAGGTTTTTTAACTCCGGCTTCTTCCGATGTGGTCATGGTACTGAAATACTTATCAAGACCGGCTTCAATAATTTTCACAAATTGAACCTCTTCAAATCCATTGGTAATTAAATGAAGCGTGTATTTAGGTAATAGCTTGTCGAGCAATTCAATAGCTCCTTGCATTAGAAACACCATCCGTGGTGAATGATAGAGGTAATCATCTCCAATTGCCACCGCCAATTGCCTGTCGTGAATGCCAAAAATTTGAAGGGTGTTTTCAAAACGAAGAGGGCTTAATACCTCCTTAGTCAATTGTCCGTTGCGATAAGCTTCCCAAAGGATGAGGTTTTGGTGTGTATATACTTCAATGAATTGACTCAATGCAGGTACGCCTCTGGAATTTAGTTGATACTTTTCAAAAAGTAATTGAAATGTGTGAAAAGCACTTTGTTCAAAATCCCAAAGCGTATGATCAAGATCAAAAAACAGGTGCTTGTAGTATTTTGTCATAGATTGTAAAAGCACAAAAATAGCCATTTACTTGCAGGAGTGGCTTTTCATAAACTGCTTTTTTGCCTACCTGAAAATTTTTATTTCCTCAGGTTTGTATTTTCGATCTGATTGTTGGTTAAATTTGTTAGGCATCTAATAATGTTAAGATGCAAATTAATATTACCAACTAAAAACCAATCCTATGGGCTTAATGAAAGAGTTTAAGGCTTTTGCCATGCGCGGCAATGTAATTGACCTTGCTGTTGCAGTTGTAATTGGTGGTGCATTTGGAAAAATTGTAGCATCATTTGTAAACGACATTCTAATGCCTCCGCTGGGGGTATTATTGGGTGGTGTTGACTTTAAGGAACTTATTTGGGTTATTAAAGAAGGAACTGAAGAGGTAGCGGCAGTAACCATGAACTATGGCATGTTTATCCAAAACGTCATCGACTTCCTGATTATCGCATTTGCCATTTTCATGGCGATCAGGGGAGTGAATTCCATGAAGAAAAAAGAGGAGGCTGCGCCTGCTGCTCCGCCGGCTCCTACCAAGGACCAGGAATTGTTATCTGAGATCAGGGATTTATTGAGAAAATAAGTTTGTTGGGCTCAACAATAGAGGTTTTACAGAGCCGGGTTGTTAACTGTTTAGCAAGCCGGTTCTGTAATTTATTTCAAATGATCTAATTGGTTATACCAAATGCAGATAATATAACACTTAGGCTTGCGCACGACATATTGATATAATATAAATGTTCAAGTCAAAGTTGTTGTAAGGTTTATGGGCTGAAATGCTGAATACTGTTGTTTATATTGATGATTGGCTTTCAAAAGCTTTCCAGCAAGATCTTTAACTCAGCATTATCCGGACATTCATAACTTTGTATGGTACGGATTGTCTGACCGGTTGCAGGGCTTCCGGTAGATGATTCCCATTCAAAATCATAAAAGACAGATGGGTTGCAAAGGTTGTATCCCATTACAGTTATTTCAGCCGATGAGCTACCAACACTTGCAACCACAGTTCCCAGCTTGAAGGAGATGTTCCGATAATTATAGGAGGGATTGTCGAGGCTTACCTCATGGTAATCGAATGTGCCGTTGAGCAGAAGTTGGTTCGTCGGATCAAATACCAATGTTGCAGACCCTGTATTTGTCCTGTTGAATAGTACATAATCCCAGGATGCTGTAAAGACATAATTATTAGTACCGTTTCCTGAATTGGAGTGATCTCTCAACTCACTGTTAAGCATGGAGTTATAGGTTGAAGTCGTGTTTTCGGGTAATTCCAGGCGTTGGAAGACAACCGGTAAATCATTGAAATATACTGAAATTTGATTCCAGGTGGGCAGTGGTGGTTGGGTAACTTCCATTTCCAGTTTGATATTGGCATTGTTGTAGCTTTGGTTCAGCACGACTACCATGATACGCGCATTGTCTTCATGAAACGATTTCAGATCCGGAATAATTAGTTCGCCTCCGGCAATGCCAATAGCTGTTGTGCTTGATCCTTTGATGCGATAGGCAAGCTTTTTTCCTTCCCCAATATTTTTTAGTTTGAGTGCTGCCTGATCATTCAAGTTGCTGTAGGAAACCTTAATGAAATACACATTGGCTGAGAGGCCTTCATAGTTGGCTTCAAATGCTTTGTAGGTGTCATTTGCCGATTGTATGTCAAAATTACCGTTGTTGTCAATGATATAGCGGTCAGGACTCATATCATTATAGATCTGCTTCTGCATATACTGATCTATAAACTCATCGTAGAAGCTTGACAAATGATCCGGCAAGGCTGTATTGAATGCATTTTTGATGTCGGTTTCACCCTCATATATTTTTTGGAAAATATCTTTGATTTTGGAAATCCCGTAGGTCGCAGAAATATATTTCAGCAAAGCTGACATACCGTATCCGTGGGGGGCAGGTTTATTGTTGATGTTGTGCAGCCATCCGTAAAAAGGTTCTTTTTCGTTTCCGGCCCTGTTCTTTGAAATATAGGCTGGGTTCTCAGAGAAAAATCCCTCACACCAGACCGAGGCAGCTTCTTCCAACCAATAGTGATTGGGCTTAGAAACACCTTTAGTGAATCCCCAACGCGGATCATACAAGGCCTGAACAAGGTGAAAAAATTCATGTGCTGCAGTAGCTCTAAGGCCGGGCCTATTTGACATCAGATCATCGTCAATTTCTAGAGTTCCATGATTGTTTCCCCATTTGGATGGGATGAAAAGACCATCTGTTTCGCCTCCCAATTCTTTGATCGTTACCCGGACAGGCCATTTGGTCCTGCGGCTGTAGTCGAAACCAAAGTCACTACTTTTAAATTTTTCATAGGCTTCTTCCAGGTAATTTTCAAGGTCAAGTGCCTGTGAAGCATAATGTTCAGGCCCGTAAATAGCAAAATGACCTTTTGAACCAAAGCGTTCAAAATTTTTAATCAGTCCGATAAAAAAGTGCAGGGTGTCCAATGGAGGTGTGGATTCAAATTCATCGAATGGTTCAATCAAAATCCTATAGTTGTTATTGACCATGCTTCCCTCGATGATGCGCATGGTATTTCGAGCCTCTGTTTCACCGGTCACATGCCCGTGCTCCATTAGAACGCCGAATATGGTTCCTGTTAAGCCCGCTTCGGGCTTGATCTCAATGATTAAATCTTTCTTATAATGCATAGGTACGCCCTCGATACGGTAAAAGGCTGAAGCAGCATCAGCGCCCAGGTAATCGCTTCCGTCAAGCTCAGTAACACTTATCTGAAAACCCTGATTAAAGCAATCCGGTGCAACAGTAAGCTGCAAATCTTTCCAGATTATTTCACCTCCAAGGTTGGTAATCCATTCTGTCGGGGATGGATCAGGGATGGGATCGGGATCAGGATTGGGTTCGGTTTGTGGATCTTTTTCGCAGGCAGAAAGTAGAAAAAGAGCTGCGATGATGCTGAATATCCATTTCTTTTTCATTGAGTAGATTTGGTTTGATTTTGATGCCCCTAAATTATTGTTTTTATCTTTAAAAAATCAATATTTTTTACTCCATAAAGAGCTTATACCCTAAGCCTAACCTCACCATATAGGTTCGGTTATTCACGATCACCATAGCAGGGTTTTCAAATAAGCCTGCAAAGCCAAGCCATAACGATCCGTCAACTTGCAATGTCAGTCGTGGGCCAAGGTCATATTTTGAAAATAAGCCAAGGATGATCCCGCTGTCATAGGTGTTTATCACATCAGCCGTTTCACCTGAAATATGCAGTCTGTAAAGGCCTGGTTCAATATCCGATATCTGAAAAGGGCGTATGCCAAGCGGGTCCAGATATAGTTCCTCAAAGCCTTGATTCCAGCTCTGCATCAAGATGGAATAGTACAAACCGAGCCTGGCCCCAAAATAAAAATTTCCCTGATTCTGTGTATATTGAAAATAGAAAGGTATGGTCAGGTAATCATTGGTGTAGGTGATGTCATACTGATAATAGCAACGGATACAGACATAAGTTGAAGTATCATACTCGCGCAAACCAGATGAATATGAATTCGAAAAGAGGTTACGTCGCTCGAAATTCAGTTCGAGTCTGAGTTGAATCATATCATTGAAATGGTACTCAACAAAACTCCCTCCCGTGAAGCCGGTTTGTCCGCCAAATTCATCTCTGATCCTCGTGTCAGTCAAGTCGTTGAAGGCAACCCCACCAATTATTCCGGCCTGCCACTTATTATTTATGTCATAAAGCTGGGCACCGGCAGACAGCGGGAATATGAAAAGGAATAGTATGAAAAATACTTTATTCATCTATCAAACAGAGATATACATCCAATATACCCCAACAACTATTGATACCATGGCTCCAGTTAGCTGTATGCTTCTATAGAGAAATGGTTTCGACCGCTCTTTCGACCGATACGAGACAAAACCAAGTAAATAGGAAAATAAGACCATTGCAGCGATGGTTCCTATGCCAAAACCACTTAGGTACATTGCTGAATCGAAGGCTGTAGGGAAAGCTAGCGCCGGGAGCATACCCAATAGATGAGCGATGCCTGCAAGACCATGAATGGTGCCTATGAGGAATGCAGATAGTACTGATTGTCTGATCACTTTTTTATGTACATGTTGGTGCACATTGGTGTCGGGATGCACATGTTCATGTACATGGGTATAGCTTTCTCCTTTTTCATTGATATGTGTATGAGGATGTGCATGTTTGGTTTTCAGCGGTTTCCCAAAAATTTTCCACAAAGCCCAAATACCGATTCCAATCAATACAAGGCCCACTAAAATTTCACTATAGGCAGAAACTGCCTCAACGGGTATGATATTCCTGAACAAGATAAACAACACACCGATGATCAACATACCCATAGTGTGTCCCGCACCCCAGCCCAATCCTATTAGCCAGGCCCTGAGTTTGTTTTCTATGGCTAGCGGTGTCACAGCCGCCAGATGGTCCGGCCCTGAAACCACGTGCATTATGCTTGCAAATAAACCAACTAGGAATGGTGCAGCAACAATGATGTGATGGTGATGATCACCATGAAGAAGCAAAGAAAGTAAGGAATCGTTCATTTTATTGGTTTTTGCAAAATTACCAATATTTCCATGGGCTGAAGAAGACAAATCAAAATTCATCGTTGCAATGGCAAATTCTGAATGTCATAGGCCTTTTATGAAAATGATCATCGTAGCAAACTTACCATGTAATATAGAATACTAGATATTGAAAATCAAAATGCAAATCGGAAAATTTACTTTACTAAACTTAAAAAGGTGCATGCCGATGTAAATATCCCGAATATGAATAACTACTTCTTATTGAAATAATATCCAATTCCCAATTGCGTTTGATGCAGATTCTTCCGTACGAATGCCGATATTTGCAAAAAAAATCAATCATGCCCCGGTATTTCATTAAATTAGCTTACAATGGGGCCAACTATCATGGGTGGCAATCACAGCAAAATGCACATAGTGTCCAGGATGAATTGGAACGATGTTTATCATTGAAAGTGGGTTCGCCAATCAGGTTAACCGGTTGCGGCCGCACGGATGCAGGTGTGCATGCACTGGTGTTTTATGCACATTTTAATCTGGAATTCAACCATGAAGTGGTTTTGTCGAATCATTTTTTAAATCAGTTGAATATTTTTCTTCCGGAAGACATTGTGGTGTATGGCATATATCAGGTTGAACCACAGTCTCATGCCCGATTTGATGCCATTAGCAGAACCTATCAATACCGCATTGCGAGAGAAAAAAATCCGTTTTTGATTGATCAGGCCTTTTACCATTATGGCAAGCTGCATATTGATGCCATGCAGCAAGCTGCGAACCTACTCCTGGAGTTTACTGATTTCACAAGCTTCTCAAAATTACATTCACAAACCAAAACAAACGACTGCATCATTACCAGGGCTGAATGGGTTGAGCAGGGTGATGAGCTTATCTTCTTTATCACTGCCAATCGATTTCTGCGAAATATGGTAAGAGCTGTTGTGGGTACTTTAATCGAGGTGGGACAGGGAAAAATGACCCAGAATCAGTTTAAGGAGGTGATAATGGCAAGAGATCGTTCTGCTGCGGGTTATTCGGTACCACCACATGCACTTTATTTGCTGGAAGTGCTTTATCCGGCAACAATCTTGAATTTATTGAAAAGCTGAAAGTATTCGGTGCTTTAACCGGTCCTTTTTATCGGTTATAATGCTCCATCTCTATAAAAGATGAGTACAGCCAAATCACGAATGATGTAGAAGATCACAGCAAGTGCATATAAGACTTTCATCATGGTGCCTGCCAAAAAACCGATAAAAGAACCGAAGGCTGCCCGCATCGCTTTGTCGGGTGGCGTACCTGCCATATTTTCTCCTATCAAAGCTCCAATAAATGGACCTAAAATAATACCGATCAGCCCGAAAGGGCCAATGATTATACCCAGTAACGGCAAAGCGATGACCCCTGCAACAAGGCCAATCAGGCTGCCTCGTACACCAGTTTTTGTGCCACCGAATCTCTTGGTGCCATATATAGGTACATAATAATCCAGTAGGGTTACCAGTGCAGCAATCATACCCATGATCAAGAGAAAGTCAATGTGGTAAGTGATCCAGCTGGTAAGATGAAGCGCCACCAGGGCCAGAAATGAAAGGGCAGGACCAGGCAGTCCTGGAATTATAGCGCCTGCAAGGCCAAGCAGCATGAGGATAATGACCACAATCAAAATAAGGATATCCATTTAACAAAGTTTAGTAATTGGTGAAATCAAACGACCTTCAGCTAATGTAAATTTGCACTAAAATAGAGATTATTTAATTAACACAACCAAACATGAATTTAAACGAAAAAGTAATTGCAATTACTGGCGCCTCCAGCGGAATTGGTGAGGCCACCGCACTCCTTTTAGCACGTAAAAATGTTAAACTGGCGCTGATGGCACGCCGAGCCGATAGGATGGAACATCTTGCTGGCAGGATCAGGGATCTGGGGTCTGAGGCTATGGTGGTCAAAATGGACGTAACCAGCCGCAAACAAGTTGAAGCGGGATTTCAATCAGTGTATGACAGATGGCAGCAGATAGATGTTTTGGTGAACAATGCCGGTCTTATGCCCGTCTCTTATCTGGATAAACTAAAAGTTGATGAATGGGATCGGATGATTGATGTGAATCTGAAAGGCCTTTATACTGCATTGCAGCGGTTTTGCCACAAATGAAGCAGAAGCAAAGGGGTCATATCGTCAATATATCATCAGTGGCCGGCAGGCGTGTTTGGCCGGGCTTTGCGGTGTATAATGCCACAAAGTTTGCAGTTACTGCATTATCAGAAGCTATGCGGATGGAGCTCACCCCGCGAACAAATATCAAGGTTACCGTTATTGAGCCGGGTGCTGTTGATACCGAATTGAAAAATACAATTACAGATCAGGACATCCTTGATAGCTTTGCCAAAAGGGCTGATGAATTGCAACCATTGAAAGCTGTTGATATTGCTGAATCTATACTTTATGCCATCAGCCAGCCTGATCATGTGAATGTGAGTGAGGTGCTGGTGATGCCCCGCTCACAAGCTTAGTTAGGTTTTTTTTAATGTGACAACTTTGGTATTCTCTTCACAGTTTTGCAACTCTTTTAGATAGGTTGAATTGCATTCTCTTATTCTTGCCGAATTGCAGAGACCCGTATAATAGATCTGATTATGGGTGTATTGTCAATATCCGGTGAATTGGGTATTTTCGCTGCTTTTTAATCCAAATACCATTAAGATGAAATTCAATTTTGATCAGATCATTAACCGTGATGGCACATCATCTGTCAAGTACGATTTACGTGAAACCTATTTTGGAAAAGCAGACGTGATCCCTATGTGGGTGGCTGATATGGACTTCGAAACACCTGCTTTTGTTCGCGAAGCCATCCAAAAAAGGGCAGAACAACCAATATATGGATATACTTTCTACGATGAGCATTATTTTAAAACGATCATTGAATGGCTTGCAAGAAGGCACCAGTGGGACGTGAAAAAAGACTGGATATTGTTTAGTCCGGGTATCGTGCCTGCACTTAATCTTGTGGTTCTGGCATTGACCGCTGAGCAGGATGAAATCATTGTACAGCCGCCTGTTTACTTTCCTTTTTTCGGCGCTGTAAGTGAACATAACAGAAAACTGATTAACAATCAATTGGTTATTATAGACGGAAAATATAGCATCAATTTTGATCAGCTTGAGGATCAGGCTAAAACTGCCAAAATGTTAATTTTGTGCAATCCGCACAATCCTGTCGGGCGGGCCTGGACAAGGTCTGAGTTACAAAAAATGGCAGAGATATGCAAAGCAAACGACCTGATCGTGCTAAGCGATGAGATCCATTCTGATTTGGTTTTGCCGGGCCATAAGCACCAGGTCTTTGCTGACCTTTCGCCTGATATTGCTGATTTTACTGTAACGGCTCATGCTCCAAGCAAGACTTTCAATCTGGCCGGCTTGTCCACTTCTTCGCTGATCATTTCAAATGAAAACCTCCGAAAGAAGGTATCAGGCCTTTATGATCGCCTTCATGTTGGGCATGGTAACTTATTTGGAAAGGTAGCTTCTGAAGCTGCATTTAGCCAAGGCGATGAATGGTTGGATGCAATGCTCACCTATGTGAATGAGAATGTGAATTATGTGTTTAATTTTATCGATAAGTACTTACCACAGATCAAGGCCTTCAGGACCGAAGCCACTTATATGATCTGGCTTGACTTCCGGCATTTTGGAATGGATGATGATGCCCTGCAACAGCACCTGGTGCAGTCAGCCGGACTTGGACTAAGCCCCGGCAAGGTGTTTGGCGCCGGCGGTGAGGGTTTTATGAGGATGAACCTTGCATGCCCCAGAAATTTGGTTGAGCAGGCGCTGGACCGGCTGAAGGATTCATTTGGATCCTTATAAACAATTATTAATTTACCTAAAGGCATTGTAGGCAGCGTAAGTTGCTTAAAAGATTGACATTTAAAGCCCAATGTATTAATTTTAAAGCCTGTTTTCAACATTTATATTCTTTTCCAAACCTAAATTTTAACCAAAAACCAACTGAAATGCGAATTATTAAAACCCTGGGGCTGATCCTTATCATTGTTTTGGCTATCCTGCTTATTGTGCCTTTGTTTTTTTCTTCTACAGTTGTAACGAGTGAATCCATTCAGATACAGGCATCACCAATACTTGTTTTCCGGCAGGTGAATATCATACGCAACTGGGCAGATTGGAGCCCTTTTGAGGCTGAAGACCCCAATATTGTTTCAAATTATGAAGGCCCTGAGATGGGTGTTGGCGCTACCCATGTGTGGAAGAGCAATCCACTGGGGGATGGGAAGATGACCATAACTGAAAGCAACCCTTATGCGCATATCAAATTAGGTCTTGATTTTTATGACCGTGGGACTGCAGCTAATGATTGGCTTTTTGAAGAAAGTTCAGAGGGTGTTAATGTCACTTGGTCAATGACTTTCGAAGACCTTGGATATCCTCTTGGTCGCTTGCTTGGAATATTCATGCCGGGTATGATGAAGACATACCAGGTCAAAGGTTTGAACAAGTTGAAAGAAATCACCGAGAACCAGCAAGAACCCATCCACATCATAGAATTAGAGGTGGAGCCGTTTGCAGCCATCACCATTGTTGATTCAGTTGGTTTTGAGCAATTCATTACACAATTCGAGCAGAATTTTCAACAATTATTCAATTATGCCCACATCGCCGGGGTTGACATTGCCGGCCCACCCTTTGCCATGTATATGAACTGGGACACAACAACATATATGCACTACCGGGTTGGTCTTCCCGTTTATGGTGAAGTGCTTGAAAGTGGGAACATAAGTTACTATCAACATCATGCTTGTACTGCCCTAATGGCAACTCATTATGGTGATTATGATAGCTTTGATGAAGTGCATAGGAGCCTGAATTTATTTATTCAGGAACAAGGTTTCAATTACGCCGGGCACCCATGGGAGGTTTACGTAAGAGGACCGGAAAGTGAAGTGGACCCTGACAAATGGATAACTGAGATATATTATCCGATCAAATAGTTTTAGGAAAGCTTAGAAAACCAGAAGTATGCCATAAGGGGTCGACAGACCAGCTGTGATATTGGGTTTGAACTTATATTTTATTTAAAGTATTACCTGAGAGGCTTTCAATTCTTGATCATTGACAAAAAATCCGATTCGGAAATAATTGGTATTCCCAGTTGATCAGCCCGCTCTCGCTTGGCAGGGCCCATTTGGTCACCGGCAAGTACGAAATCAGTTTTGGAAGAAATGGAACTGCTGTTTCTGCCTCCATATTTCTCAATTAGACTTTTGATCTCATCACGGGAGAAGTTTTCAAATACGCCGCTTACGACAAATGTCTTGCCGTTGAGTTTATCATCCACCTGGTAAATTTTTCGTTCAGACACGAATTGAAGCCCGTGATTATGTAAACGCTCAATCATTTTAAGATTATCCGGGTTTTCAAAAAAACTCAAAACAGATTCTGCGATTCGTTCACCAATTTCATTTACGGCGACGAGCTCTTCCTTGCTTGCGCGAATAAGTTGTTCGAGCGATGGAAAAGCCTCCGCAAGTCGCTTAGCTACAGTTTCTCCAACATATTTTATACCGAGCGCAAAAAGCACCCTTTCGTATGGAATCTGTTTCGATTTTTCTATGCTGGTCAATATATTTTCAGCTGTCTTTTCGCGAAAACTGACTTTCCTATCTTTGCCTTCCAAAGTGTCTTTGATGATTTTTTCGAGGCCAAAAAGTTGATTGTAAGTGAGGTCATACAGGTCTGCCGGGTTGTGGACCAGGCTCTTGTCATAAAGCAGTTCGATCTTGCCTTCACCCAGGCTTTCAATATCCATGGCACGTCGACTGATGAAGTGTTCCAGCCGTCCTTTTATTTGAGGAGG
>CALAZZ010000004.1 GCA_937926515.1 uncultured Bacteroidales bacterium
ATATGAGTAAACATGAACCTGTTCAGTCAATAATCTTGTTTTAATCATAGTTATCGGGGGGAGGACTCTTTTGTTGCATCCAAATTATTTTCAATTGTGCCATCACGATTTGTAAGCAAAACCTGCGTACTAGTTCTCTCTCCTTTATTAGCTGAAGATGGATTTTCTGGTATTACACCATTCCTATCCGCAAGCTCAAAATGATGTGCTTTATCGCTATCCTCAACCGTTGAAAGTACCTCATTTACAAAATCATCCCCCAATGCATACAGGGCATTAAAAATACTTTGCAACCCAAGTGCAAATGAGTTATCTCCTTCATATTCACTTCCGTCTTCATTGTACAGGTTTCCTTCACGGTATTGAACCTGTGAGGGATTTCCACGAGAATCCCTACTGGTAATAATCCAAATCTCCCTCCCATCAGGATAAAGAATTTTACTGAGTTGATAATCAGATTTTTAAAGAAAAGTTATCAACAATAAACAGTTAATAATCAAGTATTTAATAAAGTAAAAAGAGGCTGCCTTTTTGAGACAGCCTCTTTTTCTATTATTTACTCTTATTGGTTATAAATAGCATAATGATGACAAGTACTATACTTGTTACTCCATTAATCAAGCCTATTATAACTTGCTGGCTTTCTTTTAATCCGAAAACATATATAACGATGGTTAAGCATGTAAGCAATAAAGCAATTACAAGCTCTTTGTAATCTAACTTTTCGCCCAAAACCATTGATTTTACTATGCTATAGATATTCATCACTACAAATAAAGGGATGAACAATCCTAATAAAATTGAAACATAGTTTAAGGTGTAATCTGCACCTTTTTTAATAATTAGATAAACCCCAGCAAAAGAAAATACTACGACATATGCAATATTCTCTATTAAATATTTTCTTATCCTTTCTATCATGTTTATCTATTTTCATCATCTTTCTGAGTATTGACAACAGCTCCTGCAGTTTTAGAAGTTGCATTTGAAGAAACACCTCCTGCGGTAGCGGCTCTTGCTTTTGTCATATTCTGATGATTGTTTGCTTTTTGTTGTGTTGATGCAGCATTATTAACTCGTGATTGTCTACTACTGCCGTTTGCGACACGCTGCGCCCTGTCTGCTTGATTGTTCAATACTTTTTGCTTTGGCTGAGCCTTGTTCGTCACATTAGTACTTACTTTACGCCCTACTGTTCCTCCTAAAACATCTGCAGCAACTCCTTCAACAGTTACTTCATTTTCTTGAACCACAGAACCAGCAACACTTGATGTAACATCTCCCACAACATTTGCTGTGCCTTGCACCGCCTTTGCTGCTGTTTTGGACTTTGCTGCAACTTGGGCAACTTTAGCAACTTTTGTCAATTTTGAAACTCCACTTGCAATTCCTACTCCCATAGCTCCAGTACCAGCAGATAAGGCTATTGAACCTCCATCAACATTCGTAAATGCATCCATAGTTATTTCGCCTCCATTTTCAACTACGTTTGTGACGACTTGCACAGCATAATCCGTAGCAGCACCTACAACAGCACCAACCACGAAGTTTATCCATTCGCCATTTTCATCTCTACATGCAATAGGATTTCCGGCACAATAGCTATATGGTGAAAGTGGATAGTAGTCTTCGGCAAGCGGGTCTTGCGTGGTAAAGAAGACCCCTGCTGGGTCATAAAATCTTCGGCCATAATCCAACCACTTCCCAGGTATTTCCTGTTCTTCCTTGCTGTTGTATAGGTGCTTGTTGCGGTGCTCAGGCTCCTGCATAGCCTGGGGCTGATAAACCATCCCAAAAGGATAGTAGTCGTTGGTCTGTGTCACTATCGGCTGGTTGTTGTTTTCTATGATGACACTGCGTACATTTCCCAGGTGATCGTTCAGGTAATAATAAAAAACAGGGTCGCTATGGCTGTGAAGTAAGATATAGCCCTCATCATGCTGTATGCGGCTGGGGGCGCCATCCTTTATGAGCAGCTCGTCGTAGTACCTCTCATCATAGATGAGGCTATGCTGGCTGTTGTACAGCTTTTTACCAAGCTTGCGGCCGTCGCGGGTGTAGTGGTTGGCCAATGCGCCCGCATCATGTTGTATGTAAACAGGCATATTGTGCAGCAGGCCGTAATCAAGCTTGAGTTCGCGGTGCAGGTCCCAGTGCATATTGCCGTTGGGGTCGTATTCATATTCGTGCATCTGGTGCAAACTGAATTTGTAGCCGTCATCGTGGAAATCATCCAGGCTGTTCTGGCCTGATTGGGCATCGTCGAGGGCGATGAGGCGATTGCTTTCGTAGAAATAAGTAAAATCATCAAATACAAAGTGTACCCCGTTGTTTCGTGCAAGCCGCTTCAGGCCAAGGATGTTACCGTTTTTGTCGTAGCTTATGTCCATCACACTGCCAATGCCGTCAACCACACTGTAAAAGGCTTGAGGTGGAGGTGGTGGCAAGCTGTAGTCTATCCCTCCGTAACGGTCGGTAGTGTAAAACAAGGCCCCGGTAAGGCGGTTCAGGTTATCATAGGTATAGGCATATCCGTTTTTGTGATCGCCTTGTTCCACATCACGGGTAAACCATTCGGTTGCACTAATATTGCCGTTATATTGTGGCTGTGCATGGCTCTGTGCTGCCTGAGGTGGATCATCGTAGTATAGGCGCATGCCAAACAGATTATCCGCATCAGAGGGGTCGGGCTCGTTAATGGCTGTTAACCAGTTGCGTATGTTGTAGCCATACTGCAGGTTATACAGTGGGTTGCCACCGCCGGGATGCAGCTGCTTTTGGTACAACAAGCCCGTTTCGGTGTAGCTGTAGGTGGCCAGTGTGGTGCTTTGGCTGTCCATTGTAAAGATTAATGACGTCAACCGCCAGTCGTGGTCATAGTTGTAGTCAAAAGTATAAAAAATATCGTTGCTGGCCTGATCGCGGTACCGTTTATTGGTTTGTTCTACATGGCCCCCGAAATGGTAATGGTTGCCTGTGTGCCATGTGGTTTGTGCTGTTTCGTTGTGCATCACGCTTTGCACCAGCCTGTATTTGCTGTCAGCTTTTCACCCTGTCCACAACTGTACAAATAACTGAACGAAAGCGAACAGTTTAGGATAAGCATCCACAGAGAGCAGGCTGCAAGTTAATGAATTTCAGCCCAGAACAGGAAATGGCACAGTCTTGGTTAAAAAATGTTAAGCAAATACACACAGCATGGACAGGATTATAGAAAAAAAGAAATGGACTACTGGCAGAATTGCACTTATAGCAGGTATAGGCCTGTTTGTTTTGTTTATTGCCTATTTATTGTTCTTCAGAGATAAGAGCAGCCGCGTTTATGTAAACCGCGACCAGGTGACCATTGCTACGGTGATGCAGGATAAATTTCAGGAGTTCATCCCTGTTGACGGGGTGGTTTATCCTAAAACCACCATCTACATTGATGCCATCATGGGGGGCAATGTACAGCAAAAATATGTGGAAGACGGGGCCATGCTCAAAAAAGGTGATACCATTCTGCGCCTGGTGAACACCAATCTTGAGTTAAGCTATATGGAGCAGGAAACCCGGATTTTTGAGGCCATCAACAATTTGCAAAACACCAAAATAGCACTTGAACAGAATAAATTTGTCCGTCAAAAAGAAGTGGTAAGCATACAGGAGCAGATGGAAGCGATGGAAGCACATTTTATGCGCCAAAGTCATTTGTATGGAAATGACCTTATTTCCGATCTGGAATTTGAAGAAACCGAGCGGAATTATCGCTACACCATGAAGCAGCTTGAACTGTCACTTGAACTGCAGCGGCTCGACTCCATTTCGGCAGAACGCAGATACAGGCAAATTGATATTTCGATGGATCGCCTGTTCAACAATCTTGAACTGCTTCGAGTGAGTCTGGGAAATTTATATGTGAAAGCCCCTGCCAGCGGAAAACTTTCTTCTTTTTCAATAGAGGTAGGCCAAACCGCAAGTGTTGGAGTACATCTTGGCCAGATAGATGTGCCGGGCGATTTCAAACTGCGTGCCAATATCGATGAGCGTTATTTGTCGCGTGTATCTGTAGGCCAGGAAGCGGAGTTTGATTTTGGTGGGCAAACCTATAACCTGACCATTAACAAAATATACACAGATGTGACTGCGGGAACTTTTCAGGTTGACCTGTATTTTGATGATGGCTACCCACCTCATATCCGTCGCGGACAAACCATACAGTTGAGGTTGAAATTTAGCGGCGAGACCGATGCACTTATTGTTCGCAGAGGTGGATTCTTCCAGCAAACAGGAGGCAATTGGATCTACGTGCTCGACCCTGCCGAAGCATTTGCCACCAAGCGCAACATACGAATTAACAGACAAAACATCATGCACTATGAGGTGTTGGAAGGGTTGCAACCGGGCGAAAAGGTCATTATTTCATCTTATGATAATTTTGGAAATAAGGATAGGGTAGTGTTCAGGTAGTTTGACAGTTATTAATTTATCAAGCATCTAGAAATGAAACAAAAACAAGTAATCATTACAGGAGCCAATTCAGGAATTGGAAAAGCAGCGGCACAAATTTTTGCCTATGCCGGATATACCGTGATCATGGCCTGTCGCAACCTGGAAAAAGGAAAGGCAGCGCAAAAAGAAATTATAAGCAAGTCAAAAAATGAAGCGGTCCACCTGATGAAACTGGACACGTCCTCCCTTGCATCGATCAAGGCTTTTAGTGAGGACTACAAGAATCGATTCGATAAGTTGGATATCCTTATTAACAATGCTGCCTATTTCAATCACGGGGCCGGTCATCGCCTCAGTCCTGACAATATTGAATTAACATTTGCAACAAATGTAGTGGGACCCTTTCTTTTGACAGAATTGCTCCTCGATCAACTGAAAAAATCAGATGATCCACGTGTTTTAAATGCTTCCAGTAACATCATCAAACACTTTTTTTCACCTAACAAAACCATTGATCTGGATCATATTACAACTGCTCTGCCTGCCGGATACAAGCATAGTGTTTATGTAAACTACCGCAATTCAAAAATGGCATTGCTGATGTTAACATTCAAAATGGCCCAACATTACAGAGATTTGGGTATAAGCGTAAATTCGCTTCAGATCAACGGGGCCCGCATGTCAAAAGATACCTTAAGGAAATTTACACCGCGCTGGCGGTTCATTGCACATATACAGAACCTTTTCTTTAAGCCAACTTCATTTATGGCAAACAACTATTTTGAATTGTGTACCTCAGAGGATTTCGCATTGGTGACAGGCAAGCTTTTTAATCACAGACTAAAAGCCATGAAAAAAGGACCTGTTAAACCTAAACTTTCACATATATTGGGTTCAAATGTGTATCCTTTGTTTGCAGCCAATGAAACGGTTCAGGAAAGGGTTTGGAACAGCTGTGAAAACCTGACAAGAGACTATTTAGTCCGGGGTCAACCCACAGGACGCACATCTGAGGCAAAAATTATGTCATACGCCTCGTAGAATTATCATTCAACAGCAAGCAAGCATGACCAGGAATTTTTTGATTACAGGGTACAGATATCTAAAGCGACATCCACTCTATGCCTTTATAAACCTGATTGGGCTAAGCATAGGAATGGCTGCAACGATCATTATCCTGGTTTATGTGATACACGAAAGCAGCTACGACAAACAACATGTCGATGGCAACCGTATTGTAAGGCTGGTTCAAGATCATTGGGGCGTCCATTCGCCTTCATTAAAATATGACCTTGACGAGCTGTCAAATATTGTTCATTCAGCACGGGTTGACCATATGTACGGCAATAAGATGTCTGTCAGATATGGTGATAAACTTCTCAATATTAAGGACATTATTTTCACCGATCCGGAATTATTCAGCATATTGAAGCATGAATTTGTTGCGGGCAATCCGGAAGAAGCGCTGAAGGAACCATTTTCGATGGTGCTTACTGAATCAACTGCCCGGAAAGTATTTGGTGACAAAGACCCTATTGGTGAAGTGCTGAGAATCGATAATAAACATCTTTTTACCGTAACCGCCATTGTCAAAGACATCAGGCATTCGCACCTCAGCTACAACGCCATGGGTATTTATGAGGATTTGCCTGCCATTAACAATCAACCCGGTTTTTTGCAACTAACCGGAAACTGGAATTATAACTATTATTTAAAGTTGACCGAAGGCGTTGATCATGAACAGGTTGAGCAAGTAATTAATAAGCATCTTACAGGACGTCAGCATTGGAAAAATGGCCGGGTTCCATCCTACCAACTGCAACCAATTGATGGAGTATATTTCGATAGAAGCATAAAACATGAAATGGGGATTGAACACGGAAACCGGATGATGGTTCGGGTTTTCATGGGTATTGCATTGATCATACTTTTGTTGGCCATAATAAATTTTATTAACATTACCACAGCTAATGCCACCAACCGTGCCAAAGAAACCGGGGTTAGGAAGGTTGTTGGCAGCAGTAAGTTCGCCTTGATAACACAATACCTCAGCGAGGCCATCCTGGTCAGTTTTATGGCCATGATCATTGCGTTGTTTTTGGTTGAACTGAGCATGCCGGTTCTGCAACATCTTCTGCAGAAGAGCCTTGTGATCAATTTATTTGATCCCCGTATCCTGCTTTATTTATTTGGTGGTGCATTTTGCTGTGGGCTGCTTGCGGGAGTGGTGCCCGCCTGGATGTTGTCAACTTTCAGGCCTGTTGAAGTATTAAAGGGATTCACTGACCGAACCGGAGGTAAAGGAAGATTGAGGGGCGCGCTTACCGTATTTCAGTTTGTTATTTCAACAGCTTTGATAAGCACAGTGATTTTCGCATACCAGCAGGTGAAATTCATTAACAATAAACCACTGGGCATCAATATTGATAATATCGTATATGCGCGTATCAGTCCCGATATCCGCAATTCCAAGCAAGTGTTCAAGGATCAGTTGCTCAAGCATCCGGGTATTTTAGAAGTGGGATATACCAATGCAATCCCGGGCAGGGTCACCTGGCAGGAAATGTTTGAAATAAACGGTGAATCCAGGCAGTATACCTTTATGGTTACAACGGCAGAGTTTTTAAAAATGATAGGACTAGAGGTGGCCGAAGGTAGAAATTTCACTACCTCATTAGCTGATGAATCAGGTAAAATCATCATTAATCGTGCTGCAGTAGATTATTTTGGATGGGAACCTGCGCTGGGCCATACCGAACAAGCACCATACAGGGGTGCGCTGACTGTAATTGGCATTACTGAAAATTTTCATTTCAATGATGTAACCAAGCCGGTCAGCCCACTGGTTATTTATTTGTGGGATGAAAATTCGTATCAGGTTTGCCTGAAGCTTGACAGTCGTCATACCAGCGAAGCCATTGCCTACCTTGAAGAGGTATGGAGCAGCTATAGCCCTGAATTTCCAATTGAATATGGTTTTGTGCACGATGCTTTCAAAGACTTTTATCAGGAACAGGAGACTCAGCTAATGGTCTTTCTCTTTTTCGCCTTGCTTTCCATATTTATTGCCGCTTTGGGACTTTACGGTATGGCAGCCTTTACGGTGAATCGAAAACGCAGGGAAGTAAGCATAAGAAAAATACATGGTGCGGGACTGGAAGCGATCTATCTGTTGTTGTCGATGAATATGTTAAAACTGGTCGGCATAGCCATGTTAATTGCCACACCGCTTGCCTGGCTTGGGGTTGACAGTTGGTTACAGCGTTTTCCATATACCATCGGGCTTGATTGGTGGGTGTTTGCGATTGCTGGATTATGCAGCCTACTCATTTCTCAACTTACGATCACGGGCCAGGTATACCGTGTTGCCCGGATTAATCCTGCTGATGCATTAAGATATGAATAATTAAATTTTTATAAACTTCAAATACTGTATATCATGATCAAAACTGAAAAACTTTCGAAAGTGTTTCGTACCGATGAGGTTGAAACCACTGCACTCAATGAGGTTTCGTTCGAAATCAAGGAGGGTGAATTTGTTGCCATTATGGGGCCTTCCGGATGTGGCAAGTCCACACTATTGAATATTATGGGTTTACTGGATAATCCCACTTCCGGCAATTATTACTTTTTAGGTCAGGATGTATCTAAAAGTACTGAGCGGCAACGTGCCAATCTTCGTAAACAGAATATTGGGTTCGTATTTCAAAACTTCAACCTGATTGACGAGCTCACTGTTTTTGAAAATGTTGAGTTGCCATTGATCTATCTCGGCATGCCCACCCGCGAACGTAAAGAAAGGGTAGAAGAGGTGCTTACCCAAATGCAGATCATGCACCGCAAAAAGCATTTTCCACTTCAGCTATCCGGCGGACAGCAGCAGCGTGTGGCTGTAGCCCGAGCTGTAATTGCCAAACCTGCATTAATACTTGCGGATGAGCCCACCGGTAATCTCGACTCGGTTCACGGTGAAGAAGTTATGAATTTGCTTAGCGATTTAAATAACAATGGCACCACCATAATTATGGTAACACACTCTCAGCGTGATGCTGAATACAGCCAACGTGTGATGCGATTATTTGACGGTCAAATCATCAACGAAGACATCAAAAAGAGTTCATTCGTTATGAGTTAGATGTGTCTGCTGTGCTGCGGTTTTTAATGCTGTGTTTCATGATGAGAGGAATAAGATAAGCATGGCATATTTCATCATAAACCTTTAACCTTTAATTGAAAAATAATGTTCGGTTCATATCTTAGGATCGCCATCCGCAACCTACTGAAACAGTGGCCATATACATTGATTAATATGTTTGGGCTCATGGTGGGGATCGCAGCTTTTTTGTTGATCGCATTGTTTATCCAGTACCACTTGAACTTTGACAAACATATCCCCGGCAAAGACCAATTTTACAGGGTTGTACAGATCCAGCAGGCACATGGTGTAGGCGAACAACATGTGGCCATCAATATGGGACCACTTACAGAAACAGCTGTAAGAGACATTCCTGAGGTAATTGACGCAGTGCGTGTGATGAGTTGGGGTTCACAAAACTTTAGGGTGGGTGAGCAATATTATTCCCAGCCTAATGTAGTTTGGACCGATCCTTCGGTTTTCAGGCTTTTTGGGGTCGAATTAATTATTGGGGATACGGCTACAGTCCTCAATGATGCAAAATCAGTTGTTCTATCAGAAACCGTTGCCAATAAGTTCTTTAACAGCATTGAAGATGCGGTGGGTCAGGTTGTTGAATTTAATAATGAATCAGGATATCTCATTACGGGCGTGATGAAGGATCAACCTCAAAATGCCCATATGTGGATGGATGTGCTGGTATCCTACGAATCAGCACTTCTGACTTATCCCTGGCTGGCATCCTGGTATTCCAATTCAATGTGTTCCTATGTGAAGCTGCAGAGAGGCGTTGATTACAATATTGTGGGTGAGAAAATGACCAACATGCTGTTAGACTATTTCGATCCGGATGTGGCCCAACCTCAAACATTGTATCTACAACCAGTTAGCGAGGTACACCTGTTCTCAAATCATATTAAGTTTCAGATCAATTATAGGGTCGGGAACAGCAAGCTTATACTGGTATTTGCAATCGTGGCTTTACTTATCATCATAATTGCCTGCATAAATTTCATTAACCTTGCCATTGCAAGATCAGTGAAAAGAGCCAAGGAAGTTGGAATACGTAAGGTGATGGGAGCGAATAGGAACAAATTGGTTTATCAGTTCCTGGGTGAATCCATGTTGATAACATTGGCAGCCATTATCCTGGCAGTTGTGGTTGTGGAATTGGCCTTGCCTGAATTTAACCGTTTGCTCGACACTGAACTCAGCATTCACATACTTTCAAACCCTCTGTTTAATGTTGGACTGCTACTTATTTGGCTGTTTGTAAGCTTTTTATCCGGTGTTTATCCTACCTTCTTCATGAGCCGCTACAAAGCTGTAGAGGTATTAAAGGGGGCAGGCGGTCAGAGTGCAAGGGCGAAAGGCTGGCTTGGTAAAGTGTTGGTTGTCTTTCAGTTCAGTGTAGCTATCGTATTAATTTTTGTAGTCATCGTCACCAACAGGCAGGTTCATTTTGTGCTTAACAAAGACCTGGGCTATAACTATGAAAATGTACTTGGGGTACATCTCCAGGGGGGGCATCCTGCAAGAAAAGCTGAATTGCTGCGCCCTAATATCAGTCAGTTACCAGGGGTAGAGGCAGTTGCTGCAGCATCTTACATTAACGGAGTAGCCGGCAACCAGTCTTCCATCAGCGTTGATGATACCACCGATGTACAAATTACTGTTCGGTTCGGTTACGTTGATGAGGATTTCTTCCCACTTATGGGCATTCAAATTGTGCAAGGCCGCAATTTTAGTAAAGACTATCCCAATGACATCAATGAAGCTGTAATTCTTAATGAAGCAGCCGTAGCGTTTTTAGGTTGGGAAAATCCCATTGGCAAGCGTTTCCGTCCTTTTGGTATGGATACCTTGAACAGGCGTACCGTTATCGGAGTGATCAATGATTATCATTATTATTCCATACATTCAAGAATTGAACCGGCTGCCTATTTCATTAATCCCCAAAGCTTTGGTGTGCTATGTGTAAAATACGATGGGGACGATAAGGATGCCATGCTCAACCAAATCGAAGAAGTATGGTATGACTTGTTTCCTTCAACACCATTTGATTCGATCATTGCAAGTGAACGACTCGAACGACAATACGCTGGTGATCGCAATACCATGCAGGTGTTCATGATATTTACCATCCTGTCTATCTTGATATCAGCTATTGGTCTTTATGGCCTCACTGCAATTCATGTTGAGCAACGCACACGCGAAATTGGTATTCGCAAAGTGTTGGGTGGATCCATAGAGCAATTAATGAATCTTGTATTCAAAGAATTTATATTTCTTGTGGTTATAGCAGGGGTGTTGGCAGTTCCGGTTGGATATTATTTTTCTACCCGGTTTCTTGACCAATTCGCATATACCATTCATATCAAATGGTATTACCCTGTGATAGCAGTACTTGCTGCTGTGTTGATCGCCATGATTACCATCGTTTACCATGCCAACAGGGCGGCTGCAACAAACCCTGTCAATTCATTGAAATACGAGTAGAAAAATGTATAGAACGCTATTATTTAGACGGTTACAGTTAGAGCCAAAACAGGAATCCAAAGGAAATATTAATGCAATAATGTGCGCCAAGCAAAACCAAAAAACGAATGATGTTTAAAACTTTACTTATTACAGCTTACCGCAACATGCTTCGAAAGCCTGGATTTACAATTATTAATATTACCGGTTTGGCCATTGGGTTGGCAGCATGCATATTGATACTGTTATATATAGCTGACGAATTGAGTTATGATCGTTTTCATGAAAAATCGGACCGCATCTATCGCATTACCGTACATGGTGTGTTTGGAAACAATGAATTTCACAGCACCTATACAGCAGCACCAATGGCTGCTGCAATGCTATCCGAATTCCCCGAAGTGGAATATATAACACGTATGATGCTTCGCCCGCAGCGTTCAGTCAGGATTGACGAAAAAGTTTTTATTGAAGACCGTTTTTTCTATGCCGACTCCAGCTTTTTCGATGTTTTCAGCTTCGAGCTGTTGGCAGGCGATCCTAAAAAAGTTCTGTCTGAACCCGGTCATATCGTACTTACCGAATCAACGGCCAAACGATATTTTGGTGATGAAGATCCTATTGGTAAGACACTTGTTGAAGACAACCGTTTCCACTATACGGTGACCGGCCTGATGAAAGATGTACCCTCAAATTCCCATTTCAAATTTAACGTACTCGCTTCGTTTACCACGCTGCCCTGGCACAGCAATCCAAGCTGGTTCAATCAAAGTGCACAAACCTATATCGTACTTTCTGAAAATGCCGATCCCAACGAAATGAGGGCCAAGCTTGACCCTTTTCTGTACCGCCACATAGGAGAACAGCTTCCCAAATTTCTTGGAATAACCGTTGACGAATTTGAAGCCTCAGGTCAAACCTATGGCTATGGGATGCAAAACATACATGGCATTCATCTGCATTCAAACCTGGATGGTGAATACGAAGTCAATGGCAGCATCACTTATGTTTATCTGTTTTCGGCCATTGCATTCTTTATACTGCTTATTGCCTGTATCAATTTTATGAATCTCTCAACTGCTCGCTCAGTAAGCAGGGCCAAGGAGGTGGGCGTACGTAAAGTGTTAGGGTCGCAACGACACCAACTGATCAGACAATTTCTTGGTGAGTCATTGCTGTACAGCATTGTAGCTATGATCATTGCTGTGATCTTGATCGAGATCAGCTTGCCCTATTTCAATCATATTGCACTGAAGCAATTGTCTTTCAACCTTCAGTCCAACTGGTTATTCATTATGGCACTACCGATTTTTGTAGGAATAACTGGCTTGGTTGCCGGTAGTTATCCGGCATTTTACCTTTCATCATTTCAACCGATAAAGGTGATCAAAGGACAATTTTATCAAGGAATGTCAAAGGGCCGTTTCCGTAGTATTCTCGTATTATTTCAATATAGCATTTCTATCCTGTTGATCATAGCCACACTGGTCATATTTAAGCAGTTAACTTATATGCAAGATAAGAACATGGGTTATGATGAGGAGCATGTTGTGGTGATTAAACGAGTGAATGGTTTGGGTAATAATGCTATGCCCGTCTTTAAACAAGCCATACTCAAAAACCCGGATATTATCAATGCGAGCTATTCCATTGACCTCCCCGGTGATGATTATAGCTCAAACAGCATAGGAGTTGCCGGCCGGCCTTTGGATGAAATAAATATTGTAATGATGCAGCCGGCCGATTACGATTTTATTGAAACAATGGGAATCCAATTGGCTGAAGGCAGATGGTTCGATCGCGAATTTGCTACAGATTCTGTTGCGGTCATCATCAACCAGACAGCGCAAAAAAGACTGGGAATTACCGATATTCATACAGAGAAGATCGTCAGACATGCCACTCCACCCGACCCACATTTAATCAGCCATATTATCGGTGTTGTTGAAGATTTTCATTTTGAATCTTTACACAGGCCTATACGTACCATGGCTTTTTACCTGCTTCCCGAAGGCAGCTGGGCAAATCGTCTGGCCGTGCGTGTACAAGCCGGTAAAATGAAGGAAACTATTGATTTTCTTGAAGCACAATGGCATACCATGGAGTCGGGCCAACCTTTTGAGTATAGCTTTCTTGATCAATCACTCGAAAAATTTTACAAGAATGATAAACGTACCCTGACCATATATACCATATTTAGTTTATTGGCCATTTTTGTAGCGTCAATTGGTTTGTTTGGTCTGGCTGCATATACCACCGAAAGCCGAACACGCGAAATAGGCATACGTAAAGTCCTGGGAGCCGGCGAACCCAACATCATCCACCTTTTATCGAAGGAGTTTACTAAATGGGTACTGCTGGCCAATGTGATTGCCTGGCCCCTTGCTTATTTACTAATGGCCAACTGGCTCAATAATTTTGCCTACAGGATTGAGATACCCTGGTATTTGTTTGTTCTGGCTGGTTTAATTGCAATGTTTGTAGCATTAGCAACTGTTATTTATCAGGCTGTTAAGGCAGCACGAGCCAATCCTGTTGAGGCGTTAAAATATGAATAATACAGAGATATAGCGCTGATTTTTAATGTTTAAAGTAAATTTTTAGCCATGAGAGAAGTAGTCATACTCATTCCCGATCTTGATAAGGAACAGAATGTTGAGATCGACGTTAGAATAAATGGTCGTAAACGAACTTTGCAATACCGTGTGGAGCTGCTCGACTGGGAAGGAAACGATGTGCCTCCAAAGGACAAAGTGCAGGTTCTGCGTCATAAAATAGCTGAATACGACAAAAACTGGGAACTGGTTGAAATAGGTCCGCCAACTGAGAAAAACATTTCACTTATGTTTCGGAAGCGACCTGCTAAGGCGCTTATTGAAAAGGGCAACCAATAAGTTGTTCAATTTGCAAATGAACCATAAAATCATTAATAATTAAGCCATGAAAAAAATTATCTTTCTTTCTCTTAGTCTTATTTGGATAAACCTTGTAAGCATTGCACAAGAA
The DNA here is from genome assembly GCA_937926515.1 of uncultured Bacteroidales bacterium. Taxonomy (GTDB): domain Bacteria; phylum Bacteroidota; class Bacteroidia; order Bacteroidales; family F082; genus CALAZZ01. The sequence continues at coordinate 14,051 of CALAZZ010000004.1, forward strand.
GAGAACCGGGCCATACGCGATGTCATTCAATCAGCTTATATTGATGGCATTCACAACAGGCAAGGGCTTGAAAAGATTCACAAAGGCTTCCATCCTGGCTTTGAAATGATCAGCAAGCGAAATGGCCTTTTGACAAAATTGCCGATTTACAATTGGATTGAAACTGTCGAGATAGCCATGATGGATCAGAAGGAACCTGAAGAACAAAATTTTGTGACTGCCAAATTCCCGATGATTGACATCAGCGGTGATGCTGCTATTGCGAAAGTGGAACTTTATCGCGATGATGTACATTTATTTACTGATTATATGTTCCTATACAGGTTTGGCAACGACTGGCGTATTGTTTCCAAGATTTATTATCGACAAGCCGAATAATTTCATCAGGTAAAATTGCCCGGTTATGAAAGGCACATCCATACTTCTTAAAAACTACTTGCTCTTTAGCTTGAGAAGCTTGCGCAAACAAGGGATCTACAGCCTTATAAATATTTTTGGACTTACTGTGGGGATTGTGGCATTCATCCTGATCTTTCTGTATCTGCAGCAGGAATATGCCTATGATCGGTGCTGGAGTGATTATCAGAACATATATCGTGTAAACGAAAGCCTCATTTTTAATGAACGTGAAGATCATTTTGCATTGGCCTCCTACAATGTTTGGCAAGCCATGCGCAATGACTACCCTGAGATAGAGGCATCTGCAATCATATACCAGAGCAGCTATTCTGAGGAGGGACCGGGTGTGACTTTATGGTATGAAGATAAGATGCTGAGGCTTCCATCCTATTCGGTAGCAGATGCAGATTTTTTTAAGTTATTTGATTTTCCCTTTGTTGAGGGCAACCCGAGCACAGCCCTTGTTGAACCTAAAAGCTTGGTATTAAGTAAAAATGCTGCCGAAAACTTTTTTTCCGGCGAATCAGCATTAGGCAAAATGCTGCGTATAAACAGATCAAGCTACAAAGTTACTGCTGTGATTGATACCGATGCCTGCCAGACACACCTGCAATTCGATGCACTGATGTCGTTCAGTACACTTTCTAACACCACCATTGAACAGATGCGCCGCGATTGGTTTTGGCTCATCGGCTATACTTATGTAAAATTTCAGGATAAAAATTCAGCAAAAGGTTTTAATGACAAATTGGAGTTGATGATCGAAGAGCAGGTAAGGCCATGGATCAGCGGGCTGAGTATCGATGGCGATATCAATCTGCACATAGAGCCTATTAGAGACATCCATTTCAACACCAGCCTGCAATACGACAGTCACTCCAATACCAACAAGCGCTTTGTTCTTATGTTTGTGTTTATTGCCGCATTCTTACTCTTGATTGCTTCCATCAATTATATGAACCTGGCAACAGCACGCTCTCTCAAACGGGCGCGCGAAATAGGCATACGCAAGGTAGTGGGTGCCCACCGCAAACAGCTGGTGATTCAGTTCCTGGGCGAAAGTGTCCTGTTCACCATGATCGCATTTATGCTGGCTCTGGCAATCTCAGAAATTATTCTACCCTGGTTTAATACGCTGATTGGGCTGGAGCTTCGTCTCTCTGACATGCTGCTGACTCATAAGGGTATGCCGGTGATGTTTTTGCTGGTTGTTGTAATTTTTCTCGGACTTTTAAGTGGTAGTTTTCCTGCTTTTGTGTTATCATCATTCCGGCCTGTGAAAGTGCTGCGCCCAGGATTGCAGTTGGTGCAAGGCAATGGTTTTCGATCATCACATCTGCGCAAAGGCCTGGTGGTTTTACAATTTGTCATATCAATAGCCTTAATCATCAGCACAGTTGTTATTTCAAAACAACTAAACTATATGCGTCAGTATGATGCAGGCATTCATCTCGATCAGGTGATGGTCATTCATTATCCTTCTGATTCAACATTGATTAGTAACCGTGAAGTGATTAAACAGCAAATGCTGACCATTCCGGAAGTAACGCATGCTTCGGTCAGCAATAACCTACCCGGTTATAAATCAGGCCGTTTGATGTTTTTTTTGGGCGACACAGCCAAACCGGAAGTGCATACCATGAATCTTTATATGGTCGACCATGATTTTTTCGATCTGCTGGATATAAACCTCATCGAAGGCAGGCTGTTTTCTAAAGAGTTCCCCAACGATGCTACAACAGCTTTTGTGGTAAATCGTGCTGCTGCTGAATTCATGGGTTACGAAAATCCTGTTGGCGCACCTATGAATTGTGGTATGGGCGTTAAAGGAAAGATAATAGGCATGGTGGAAAACTTCAATTATGCTTCCTTACATAATCCCATTGAACCACTTGTGTTCATATTGAACCAGGACAGGATGTCCTTTCTTGCGGTGCGCTTTCAGACCAATGATGTGGCATCGGCTGTGAGTAATATTTCGAATATGTGGCAGAATTTTGACCGAAATCATTATATGCAGTACAACTTCCTGAATACCCATTTCGAACAGCAATATATGCGAGAGCAGCGTATGTTATCATTGTTCCGCTACTTTGCACTTCTCGTTATTATGATCTCCTGCCTGGGGCTTTTAGGGCTGTCAGCCTATATGGTAGAGCAACGAAGCAAAGAGATTGGAATACGTAAGGTGCTGGGTAGCAGCACTGCTTCTATTATCAGAATGTTGATTTCTGAACTCAGCCTGTTGGTGCTGCTTGCAGGTGCGCTTGCACTGCCGGTAACCTGGTTTTTTATGCAACAATGGCTGAATGATTTTGCTTACCGGGTATGGCTTAATCCGGTTTGGTTTGCATTGGGTCTGCTAGCGGCGTTGCTTATTGCAGTTTTGACTGTATTAAGCCAGGCAATAAGAGCTGTTTATATCAATCCGGTACAGGCCTTGCAATATGAATGATTCTGAATTATTGCAATTGAAATACAATGGATCCCGGCTGAACCATTTCTTACCATTTCAGCAACCAGGCAAATACAAGCGGTGCAACAATAGTGGCATCTGACTCAATAATAAACTTAGGGGTATTGATATCCAGTTTCCCCCATGTGATCTTTTCATTAGGCACTGCTCCTGAATAGGATCCATAGCTGGTGGTGGAATCAGATATCTGGCAAAAATAGGACCAGAATGGCACATCTTCCCACTCCAGATCCTGGTACATCATGGGCACCACACAAATGGGGAAATCGCCTGCAATGCCCCCACCAATCTGGAAAAAACCAACCCCCTTGCCGGTGGAATTTTTTCTATACCAGTCAGTAAGCCAAACCATGTAATCTATACCACTTTTCATGGTGGTGGATGTCAGTTCATTTTTCACACAATAGGAAGCAAAAATATTACCCATGGTCGAATCTTCCCAACCGGGAACTACTATGGGGATATTTTTCTGTGCAGCAGCCAGCATCCAGGAGTTTTTCGGATCAATTTCGTAGTACTGCTCAAGCACACCCGAACGCAACAGCTTGAACATATATTCATGTGGAAAATAACGTTCGCCCTTTTGTTCTGCATCTTTCCATATCTCGAAAATATGTTTTTGCAATCGCCGAAAAGCCTCCTCTTCAGGAATGCAGGTGTCTGTTACGCGATTAAACCCATTCTCCAGCAGGTCCCATTCATCCTGGGGATTTAGGTCACGATAATGTGGCACGCGCTTATAATGCTTGTGAGCTACCAGGTTCATCAGGTCTTCCTCCAGGTTGGCACCGGTGCAGGAAATGATGTGTACTTTGTCTTGCCGAATCATTTCAGCCAGTGAAATTCCCAATTCGGCCGTGCTCATAGCACCGGCCAGGGTAATCATCATACGCCCACCTTCGTTAATGTGTGCCTCGTATGCTTTAGCGGCATCCATGAGTGCTGCCGCATTGAAGTGCCTGAAATGATGTTGTATGAAATTGGATATGGGGCCTCTTGTCATGATTTGTATTTTTATGACAAATTTAAGCTGAAATTTATAAAGTCAGCAATACGACACTGTTTTTAGGCAATTGGCGATCCCTCACACAACGAATCGAATTTATTAATAAAGGTTTACAAAAATGAATGGAGGCACTATTACATCAGACTTTCAGTTCTTCTCCCTCCGATCGGGCAATGATTGTAGCGCCACAGCTGTCGCTCCACACGTTCACCGAAGTGCGAAACATATCAAGGATGCGATCTACAGCCAGTATCAATCCAACCCCTTCAAGAGGCAGGCCTACAGCGGTAAGTACAATTGTGATCATCACCAGGCCTGCCATGGGGATTCCGGCTGCACCAATGGAGGCAAGCAAAGCTGTGAGCACAACGATCATTTGTTGCAGAATACTCAGTTCAACTCCATAGGCCTGTGCAATAAACATCACTGCTACACATTCATACAAGGCAGTCCCATCCATATTAATGGTAGCTCCCAAAGGAAGTGTAAAACTGGTGATCTTGTTTGAAACACCGGAATTATTTTCAACTGCATGCATAGTCAGAGGTAATGTTGCACTGGAAGATGAAGTTGAAAAGGCCGTAACCAAAGGGGTGCGCATAGCCGAAAAATGCTTTGCGGGATTGATACCACCAATATACTTCAGTAATATAGGCAGAGTAATCACAGCATGAATGGCCAGAGCCATCAACACCACAGCCATATACATACCCATACTCTGCATCAGTGCCATGAGGTCATCCTGTTCGGCAACTTTTGCAGCAACAAGCCCAAAAATACCATAAGGCGTGAACTTAATGATGAAAAAAGTAAGTTTCATCATCACCTGAAAAACAGCATTAAAGAAGTCTGTCAGTATTTCACCTGAGCGGCCTGGGGTTCGGGTAATGAAAAAACCGAAGAGTAAGGCAAATAATATCACTGCAAGCATTTGAGAATTGTTCGAAAAAGCTTCAAATACATTCTCCGGCACGATCTTTAGCAATGTGTCACCCAATGAATCTGCACCAACTTCGAGTTCGACTTCTCTTCGAAGGTTTAGATCAGCGCCCACACCTGGTTTGAAGATATTAACCAGAAATAAACCCGTAATGATGGCCAGTGTACTTGTTGAAATATAGTAAATAATGGTTTTTGATCCCAACCTCCCTAAATTTCCGGCACTGCCTATATTGGTAACTCCTGAAATGATTGAGCTTAATATCAGCGGGATAATAATCATTTTAAGCGCGCGCAAAAAGAGTTCGCCCATCCAGGCAACATAGCCGATATAATTACTAAAATAAATGCCAAATAATACAGCCAGGATTAATGCAATTAAGATTTGCCAATGAAGTGCAATTTTTATTTTCTTCATAAATTCACCTTATTTATAGGTGCAAAGTGTTTTGGTCCTACCCGACATATTCCTGCTTGGATATAAGGAATGTTGTAAAGTTAGGTCAAAAGTAACCAAAAATAACAATTGTAAAAATGTCAGGTTGGTTTGAAAAAAGCGTTTAATTTGTTGGCTCGTTTAGATTATATTGATCATGGCACAACCCAAACGTATCGGAATACTTTCTGCCGGGGGCGATTGTCCCGGAATAAATGCCGCAATTCGTGGTGTAGGTAAAACGGCCATTGTACGACACAAAATGGAAGTGATTGGCATATCATCGGGCTTTTTGGGCCTGATAAAACTTGATTATACTCCATTGTCGGAGCAGGCACTCTCGGGAATACTAACCCTTGGAGGCACCATACTTGGAACCTCACGTGAGAAACCGTTTAAGAAAAGCGGTAAACCCAATGTTGACAAACCGGACATCATTAAAAAAAATTATAAAAAACTGGGACTGGATTGTCTTGTATGCATAGGTGGTAATGGCACGCAGAAAACAGCAAACTTACTTTCCGAGTCCGGATTGAATGTTATTGGCATACCAAAAACCATTGATAATGATGTTTGGGGGACTGATTTTACCTTTGGTTTCGATTCAGCGGTTACCATTGCTACTGATGCCATTGACCGCCTTCATACCACGGCTAACTCCCATAAGCGGATCATGGTAATTGAAGTGATGGGTCATCATGCCGGGTGGCTTGCCCTATATTCAGGCCTCGCCGGAGGAGGGGATGTGATCTTGTTGCCTGAAATCAAACATGATATCAAAGTCATCAATAGGTATCTGATTGACAGGGCATTCAAGAAAAAACCTTATTCTATTGTGGTCGTTGGCGAAGGTATTGAGAAGCCAAAGAATGAAGTATCCGCGGCTGATTATATCTCGAAAATGATAGAGAAAGGCACAAAAATAGATACCCGTAAGACCATTTTGGGTTATCTTCAACGAGGTGGCAGCCCCTCGGCGATGGACAGGATCCTGGCAACCCGTTTTGGATCACATGCCGTTGACCTGATCGCAAAGGAGGACTATGGAAAAATGGTGATCAACAAGAACAACCAAACCAGTGATATTCTACTAAGCGAGGTAGGTGGCAAACTTAGGCTTGTCCCTGAAACACATTCATTGATAGAGAAAGCACGTTCGCTGGATATCTGCATGGGTGATGAATGCATTTCCTGATCATCAATATCATTTGATTGCCCAGGTCGTGCCCTCCTTACCATCTTTAAGCTCAATCTTCAACGAAGAAAGCTTATCACGAATCAGGTCGCTGGTTGCATAATCTTTACGCGCGCGCGCGTCTTGCCGCAGTTGGATAATGGTTTGCATAAGCCCATCCATCAACTGGTAATCATGACCTGCATCTTCAGATTCCAACCCCAGAATATCAAACACAAAACTATTGAATAAGCTTTTAAGTTTTTCTAACTCCTCAGCATTAATGTGGTTAGTGCCATCTTTGACCGAATTAATGATCCGAACAGCCTCAAACAAGTTTGCGATGACCACCGGGCTGTTGAAATCATCGTTCATGGCATCATAGCAGGCCGATTCTATATTTGCAATACCAATATCTTTAACCCCTCTATTGGGCGAAAGGCCATTTAAAACTTCAGCCGCCACAAGTAATTTCTTAAGACCTTTTTCTGCTGCCTGAAGTGCTTCATTCGAAAAGTCGAGTGTGCTGCGATACTGTGCTTGCATCATGAAAAAGCGAATGGTCATCGGGCTGTAGGCCTTCTGAAGCAATTTGTGATTGCCTGTGAAAAACTCTTCAAGTGAAATGGCATTACCGAGCGACTTACCCATTTTTTGCCCGTTGATGGTGATCATATTGTTATGCAGCCAGTAACGTACGGGAGCTTTGCCATTAGCTATGGTTGACTGTGCAATCTCTGATTCATGGTGTGGAAAAAGCAAGTCCATACCACCACCATGGATATCAAATTCATCGCCCAGATATTTACAGCCCATGGCAGAGCATTCCATGTGCCATCCAGGAAAACCTTCGCCCCAAGGTGAAGGCCATCGCATGATGTGTGCTGAGTCAGCTTTTTTCCAAAGCGCAAAATCAGCAGCATTTTTTTTCTCTGTCTGACCTGATAACTCGCGTGTATTGCTGATCATTTCTTCCAGCTTCCTGCCTGAAAGCACGCCATAATGATGAGCTTTGTTGTACTTGGTCACATCGAAATAAACCGATCCGTTGATCTCATATGCAAAACCTTGCTCCAGGATTCTTTTGATCATTTCGATCTGCTCAATAATATGGCCCGAAGCATGAGGCTCGATAGAGGGACGCAGCACATTCATCCGGTCCATATTCCTATGGTAAGCCACGACATAATAATGCACCACCTCCATGGGCTCAAGCTGCTCCAGACGTGCTTTTTTTGCCACCTTGTCCTCTCCCTCATCGTGATCACTTTCAAGATGGCCTACATCAGTGATGTTGCGTACATAGCGGACTTTGTAGCCCAAGTGTATAAAATAACGGTATATCAGGTCGAAAGTGATGGCCGAACGGGCATGGCCAAGGTGTGCATCACCATATGCTGTTGGCCCGCACACATACATGCCAATATGTGGTGGTTTGATGGGTTTAAACACTTCCTTTTTCCGGCTGATCGTGTTGTAAACTAACAGCTTATGATCAAGAGGGCTTTTCATGGGATTAAAATGACTGATTGACAGTGCAAAGAAACGAAATTTTCAGGCTTGCGTATAGTATCGTTAAGGCTTTTCACCCCTCCACAGATTCAACTACCAAATCAACCCTGCAAGTCTTTGTCTTTTGTTTTATGCTCAAGAATTGTAAGGCGTTTTTTGTTTAGAGCTCAATTTAATAATAGGATTAAGATACCCGGACTACCTAGGTGTCTGCTATTTCTTTCCTTCTATCACAATCACTATTTCGCCTTTGACATCTTTGTTGCCAAAATACTCAATAAGCTCTGCCAGGCTGCCTTGTATATTTTCTTCATACAATTTTGTAAGTTCTCTTGATACCGAGGCTCTCCTGTCGGGGCCGGCAAGATCAGCAAGCTGAGAAAGTGTTTTGAGCAACCTGTGAGGTGACTCAAAAAGTATGCTTGTATAACTATGATTCACGATCTCAGTCAAGCGGGATTGCCGTCCTTTTTTGTGAGGCAAGAAACCTTCAAAAATAAATCGATCAGCCGGCAAACCGGAATTAACCAATGCCGGAACAAACGAAGTTGCTCCAGGCAAACATTCTACCTCTATCCCTTTGGCAAGGCAAGCTCGAACAAGTAAAAATCCCGGATCAGAAA
>CALAZZ010000005.1 GCA_937926515.1 uncultured Bacteroidales bacterium
CCACAAATATACGTCAACGCCTGGTATCTGAACTATGGCGATGTGCCTTATGGCATTACCGATACCACCTACTTCACCATCAACAACCTGGGAAGCGAAACATTGGAAGTTTCGGATATCTATTTCAGCAATGATGATTTTATTACAGATGTTACGAGCCTCACCGTACAGCCCGGCACCTGGGTGAATGTAGATGTATATTTCACATCCTCCACCCTGGGATTTTACAACGAAACCCTCACTGTGGCCAGCAACGACCCGGATACACCTGTATCGGAAACGGCCATTACCGCCAATGCCATCCTTCCGGCACCGGAATACCTTGTTGGTAATGTGCAGCAAAACAATGTGGAATTATCCTGGGGCACCAGCGGACCGCAAGGCAGCTGGATGGTTTACGACAATGGACATTACAATGCTTCCCTTGGCCTGCAGCAAGCCGGAACCATGAGGATAGCTGCACGCTGGCCTGCTGCCTCGCTAACTGAATTTGTAGGGAAGGGCATCAGTAAAATAGCCTTTTTTCCAACAGGCCAAAACACCCTCTATACCCTAAAGATATGGTCCGGCGAGCAGGCCCAAACCTTGCTCTTCAGCCAGGCGCTTAACAACCTGGATTACATGAGCTGGAACGAAGCCCACCTTGAAATGCCCGTGGCTATTCAAGCCGGACAGGATTACTGGATTGGCCTTGAACTAACACAACTGAATGATTTCGATGCCTCAGCAGCGTTTGATATAGGCCCGGCAGTAGCTGGCTTGGGTAATATGATCAACCTGGGTGGCGATTGGTTTTCGGCCACAGGGGCAGGTTTTGATTACAACTGGATGATACGCACCTTTGTTGGGGACGTTGACAGGAATTTACTTTTGGCAGGACAACCCGAAACAGCATTAAGAACAGAAATGCTTGAATTGAAGATGGGTGAAAAAAACTTAAATGGGAACCCTGCCGGGAGAAACCTGCGCTCAACCCAAATTCTTGGTTACAACCTGTATCGTGATGGCGAACAGCTCAACAGCGAACCTGTTCTTGATGCCTATTATGTGGACAACATCCTCGAAAATGGCATTTACGAATACGGTGTTACCGCAGTTTATGCCGAAGGCGAAAGTGATGCCATTACCAGGACACTGCAGGTGGGTGCACCACAGTTGCAGATCGAGCCGGCATTTATCAGCGATACGCTGATGTCTGGTGAAGTGCTGGAATTATCGCTCTTGCTTACCAATGTCGGTAGCAGCTTACTGGAATGGGATGTGGAAGACCTGCCCGACTGGATCAACCTGTCACAAACGGCTGGCAGTATTTCACCCGATTCAACTGTTTCCATCCTGTTTACAGTGAATACCAACGGTATGTATAACAGCCCCAACGAAACACTGCTTGCTTTCAGCACAAACAATGCAAACACACCGGTGGTGAATATTCCTGTATACATTGCCATTATCGGGCAATTGCCAGCTGCATTCGATTTGGATTTCCTCGACTTTGGCATGGTAGCTGTACTCGAATCCAAAACAATGGATTTAACCCTGACAAACCTTACCGACGCCCTGCTGATGTTTTTAAGCTTCTCTACAGAACAGGAATATTTTGCAGCCTATCCCTCAACCTGGGCCTTGCAGCCCGGCGAAAGCATGCCCATAACCGCATTTTTCAGTCCGCCGGCTGCCGGAAGTTTCATAGATACCTTATATGTGGATTATTTTGGTTACCTGGGTGGTGGAGTGATCAAGCTGCCCCTTTCAGGACAGGGTGTGGTGATGCCTCCAGCGAACCTAACGGCCATATTAGACCAAACCACCGTAACACTTAACTGGCTGCCACCTGGTTCATCGCCCGACCAATTGCGCTTTGGTAATGGAGAGCCCTACAGCAGTATCGCTACCACTGCCGGAGTATATGAATTTGCAGCACGCTTTACGCCTGTTGACCTCATGCCCTATAATGGCAAGCAACTCGAAGCGGTTGGCTTTTACCCCCACGACAACAATGCTGCCTTTGCGCTGAAAATTTATTCAGGTCCCGATGCCGATACTGAATTGGTCAACCTGCCGCTGAATAACATCCATGCCGGGGAATGGAACGACATCACTTTGCCGGTGCCCATCGACCTAAGTCAGCTAGATTTTCTCTGGCTGGCCTATGAAATAACACTGGACGAGTTTGCCTATATTGCCGGTGTTGATGGCGGTTCGGGCGTTGTTGGTTCAGGCGACCTCCTCAGGGCCGATGGCAATATGTGGATGACACTGGGCGATTATGGCTGGTCGTACAACTGGAGTATCCGCGGGCTTGTGGCCGATCCGCAATCAGCGGCCAGGAATAGCCAATGGCTCCAAAACATAGCAAGTGCTGACCGACAGACATCCTCCCTGATCGGCTACCATGTGTATCGCGATTCAATCAAACTCACCAACGACCCCATTCCTGAGCTAAGTTTTACAGATCAAATAGAAGAAGGATTCACCTATCTTTATGGTGTAACGGCAGTTACAAGCTTTGGCGAAAGCAGCCCTGCCACGGTTGAGGTGAGCGCACCTGGCACCCTGAGCATGCCCGAAGGCTGGAATTTCAATCCAACCCCATTGGCACACAATATCCACATCCCGGTTGATGTACTTCAAATAGGCATGAACCTGCAGGCAGGTGATATGGTGGGTGCATTTTATATGGACAATGGAATGCAAAAAGCTGCCGGTGCAGGCCTGTGGGATGGCGAACACCTGGTGGTTACTATTTATGGCAACGATCCTTCAACACCCCAGAAAGACGGGTTTGACGAAAACGAAACCATTAATTGGAAGTTGTATATGCACAATACGGGCTCAACAGCCAACCTGGTGCCCGAATACAGCCCCATGATGCCGCACCACGACGGTACTTTCAAAATGCTGGGCCTTTCCATGATCGAAATGTTTGAGATGGATGTAGTGGGAATGGACGAATCTTCCTTGTCCCAATTGCAGATTTACCCCAACCCATCCAATGGAAACTTCCGTATTGACGGCCTCCAACAAGGCGACCTGCTGCGGATTTATGAAGCTTCCGGAAGGCTCATATTGCAGGAAAAAGCAGGCCGGGATACCACCTATTTCCAACTGAGCACCAAAGGTTTATATTTGATTGAAATGCAACGCCAAAACCAAATGATTCGCAAAAAATTAATCATCAATTAATTCAGCTATTATTTTGTGATGGACACAAACCCGGTGGGCCCCTCGTTTGCCGGGTTTTTTATTTGATAAACGCCCAATTCAATGACAACCAGCATGCAGAATCACAACGCCCTGTATGACGCTGATTGAATGAATACTGATGAGGAACGAATCGGAACCTAAACGCTAAACACCCAACCCTCCACCATTCCAAACCAATGCCGTATCTTTGCACCCAAAATGAATACACCGGAATGAAGCACAACAACATACGACTCCGATTCGCTCCAAGTCCTACAGGCCCCTTGCACATTGGTGGCGTGCGAACCGCATTGTACAACTACCTTTTCGCCCGCAAGCATGGCGGAAAATTGATCTTACGTATCGAAGACACCGACCAAACCCGTTTTGTGCCCGGCGCTGAGGAATACATCATCGAATCGCTAAAGTGGTGTGGCATTGAATTCGATGAAAGTGTGATCGCAGGAGGACCTCATGCACCTTACCGCCAAAGTGAACGCAAGAAGTTGTACCAACTATACAGCAACCAACTGATTGCCTCAGGGCATGCCTATTTTGCTTTCGATACACCCGAAGAACTGGAGCAAGCCCGCAAAAACGCCGAAGCACAAAAGCAAACCTTTATTTACAATGTTGATACACGGAAACAACTCCGCAACAGCCTTGTGATGCCCCAGGCAGAGGTAAACGGCCTGATTGCTGCCGGCGAGCCCTATGTGGTCCGCTTTAGAATACCTGAAAACACCCAAGTGGAGATGGACGACCTCATCCGGGGCAGGGTAGTGGTGCAATCCGAAACCCTTGACGACAAGGTGTTGTTTAAATCAGACGGCATGCCCACTTATCACCTGGCCAATATTGTAGATGACCACTTGATGGAGATCAGTCATGTAATCAGGGGTGAAGAGTGGTTGCCTTCATTACCACTGCATGTACTATTGTATGAAGCTTTTGGATGGATCAAACCGCAATTTGCCCATTTACCGCTTTTGCTCAAACCCGATGGCAATGGCAAGCTCAGCAAACGCGATGGCGACAGGCTTGGGTTCCCCGTTTTTCCGCTTCGATGGAAAGACCCCAAGACGGGTGAAGTGTCTTCAGGCTACCGCGAAGCTGGCTATTATCCTGAAGCTTTTGTGAATATGCTGGCCCTGCTGGGCTGGAATCCAGGAACTGAACAGGAGCTATTCAGCATGGATGGGCTTATTCAGGCATTTTCGCTGGACAGGGTAGGAAAGTCGGGTTCCAAATTCGATCCTGAAAAAACCAAATGGTTCAACCATCAATACCTGATTAATCGGTCCAATGATGAGTTGGCAACAGAGTTCCGCCCTATTCTACAAGCAAAAGGCATTGTGGCGGACCAACAATATGTGCAACAGGTAGTAGGTTTGGTGAAGGAACGCGTACAATTTGTAAACGAATTATGGGAACAATCTGTTTTCTTTTTCGAAGCACCGACCACCTATGACGAACAAGTTGTAAAAAAGCGTTGGAAGGAAAACACACCTGCTCAGATGATGGAACTAAGCAATATACTCAATGCTATTTCACCATTTTCTGCCTCCAATATTGACGCAGCCATCAAAAGTTGGATCGAAGAACAGGCTTACGGTATGGGTGCTATTATGAATGCCCTCCGACTATTGCTCGTTGGCGCAGCCAAAGGCCCGCACCTTGGTGAAATCATGGCCCTGATTGGCAAGGAAGAAACCCAAAGGAGAATACAAAAAGGAATTGAAAAATTAACCAACTAATTAGCACAGCAGAAAAATTAATATGGCAACTATTTCAATTGAAGGTATGGAGTTTTACGCCTATCATGGCTGCTTTGCTGAAGAACAGCTTATCGGCACCTGGTTTGTCGTTGACCTTTTCATGGAAACTGATACCACCGAAGCTGAACGAACAGATCAGCTTGACAAGACCGTCAATTACCTCGAAGTTTACCAACTGGTTAAAAGGGAAATGGAAACTAACTCCAAACTGCTCGAACATGTAGGAAGGCGCATCCTGAATGCTGTAAAGAACAATTATCCACAAATAACAGATGCCACAGTAAAAGTTCGCAAGATGAATCCTCCCCTTGGCGGTAAAATGGATTTTGTGAGCCTGACCATCAAATTGTAGCTGATGTTTCAAATCCGTTTACACAATGAAACCTGTGTTTGAAACCGATATATGTCCCAGATGCCGAAAAAGCTTCCATTGCAGTAAATCGGCCAAATGCTGGTGCTACGAAATTGATACATCTGTATCTTTACTCCAGGACATACAAAACACCTATGACACTTGCCTGTGTCCTGACTGTTTGCAAGAACTTGCTCAAAAGGAATATCCTGTAAACCAATCAGAAATTGATTGATGAATTGAACTTGCAGGTTAAGTTGAATGGTATTATCTTTGCATCCCCAAATAATTACGGTCTCGTGGCCGAGTGGCTAGGCAGCGGTCTGCAAAACCGCGTACAGCGGTTCGAATCCGCTCGAGACCTCTGAAAACCTTTCGCAAATGCGTTAGGTTTTTTTTATTGTACCGCCCGATCCAGGTAATCAGTATAGTCCTTTAACGCAGGCTTATAGCTTTCATCAGCAAATAATTCTGAAGTGATTAGGAAATCAGCCGTAGACCTGTTGCAAGCCGTAGGCACGTTATAGAGCACACTCATGCGCAGCAGTGCTTTTACATCTACATCGTGAGGTTGACTGGTCATGGGATCCCAAAAAAATATCATGAAATCAATTTTTCCTTCGGCGATAAGCGCTCCCATTTGTTGGTCTCCGCCCAAAGGACCAGATTTAAGCTTTGAAACATTATCCAATACTTCTGAGACCAGTTTTCCGGTGGTTCCGGTAGCGTAATAGTTGTGGCCTTCAAGTTTCTTTTTGTTATGCTTGACCCAATCAAGCAGATCTTGCTTGCGGTTATCATGAGCCACCAGGGCAATATTTTTAATCATACTCAGTACTTATGATTCTGGTTGATGATGAACTTTTTATGCAACACTTCCTTGCCGGCATCGATGCGTATTACGTAAATGCCGGAGGCCATCTCATCCAATGGTATGACCACCCGTCGCACATAAGGTGACTGGATCAGCTCCACATCCTTCACTTTACGTCCATAAATATCGTAGATGGCCATATGGGATATGGAAGAAATTTCATAATTCAATTTTACTTCTAGCTGATAAGTGGCAGGATTAGGCCATAATTTAAAGTTTTGATTGGAGAATACAAGCTCCGGAAAACCTACTGAGTGTATGGTGTCGCATACACCCACAGCATATGTTGTGTCGGTGATTTCAAAAAACTTGATCAGGTGGTACAGCATATGACATGGCCGTTTGAGGGCAAATTCACGAATCTCATAAACTTTTGACACCCAACTATTATAGCTTAAAGGATAGTTCCATCGCGCAATTTGCTCTTCCATGAGGTGTTCAATTTCAAACAATAATGAATCAAGTTCTTTATTAATACGATCCGTTGTAAATGTATTCAACAAATGATATTCCCATCGGTCCAAATATTTCTGTTTGAAAGATTCATTTTTAAGCAAATTCCTGAACAGAAAAGTTGACCAGTCAGGATTAGGCCAGCCTGTATTGCCTTCAACTGTAGAATGTTCGAGAGAGTTGAAATTGTAATTAACCATGCACTGATCATTATCAAAAAATACCCACCTCCATTTGGAACCGGGTTCCTGTTTCCGCCAGTACTCCATATTGTTACCCGGCCAGTCAAATACGGCAATGTATTGTTTAGCGATTGTATAATCGATATAATTATCAATGTCGATCTGCTCTGCAACCTGTAAATAATAAATATCATTCTCAAGACCAAAGTCCCTGATGAAGTTCTTTAGCTCTTGGTAATCATGATTATCGCCTTCTATAACCGTTCCCGCATTCTCCAAATAATCCACCCTGTCAGGGTTTGCTCCCCGGCGATAGGCAAAATAGTATTTATCAATTCTGTCGCGGATATGATGAATGCCCCAGAACTCTCCATTAATGAACACCACTGCCGGACGCACCGATTGTGTTTCCAGGTCTAGGTGTTCAACTAACCGATGGGTAAGTGCATCAGTAAGCATGGTAGTATAGAAGTCCTGTCCTGAATTACGTAATAGAATACGTCTATAACTGTTTACGCCTGTTTCAGGAAAGAAAGCATAGTCCATGCTGTTTTTTCCATAGGCATTCCTTGCATAAATCCGTAAAGTTTTCTGCGGCAGCGCCCTGCTGCCATCACCGTGAATTCGAATACCAACATCTTGTTGAAAAGCAAGCTGACCATCAGATTCAAAAAATGCAAGATTGGCAGGGCGTTCCCAGTCATCGCCACGTTGGTGATAATTTCCGGTTCCCCATACCCAAGCCCATGAAGGATTAAGATCATGATACAGTCCGGGTACATAAATTCCGGTTTCGTAATCAAACAGATTCAATGAATCGGTCACAATTGAAACTATGGGAAGTTTATACCTTGTGGATATTTCAGGATGAACCCAATAATTTGCTGTTATGACATCAGACACAGCAGAATCGTTTATAAATGATCTTATTTTGATGCCACTTCCTTTAAAAATATGTTCTGAAGGAGGGTGCCATCTGTAAAAGGAGGGTGTGGTTTCAGGGTTTGTTCGAATCAGTGAAAAATAATTTTCATCACCCTCACGGTCAGCAATAAGTAATGAGTCAGGAAACAAAGGCGAATCAGGTGTTGGCTCACTCCCATTTGTAGTAAAACGCACAATGGCGTTTTCGAGTGTATTGCCAATGTGTAGGTAGAATGATTCGGAATAAAAACCTTGATCGTGTGATAACAAAATGGTGTCGGGATAAGTCTGAAATAAAGGCTGTCCATTATTTGAATATCCGGGTGTTGAACCAGAAAAGAACACCAGGCTATCAGCTCCGTCAGTGAGCCTCCCGTAACTGTTGTCGGTTGTGAGTTGAACAGGTTGCAGGTAATCTAAAATATTATGATTTGGGTCACTAAGCAGTAGATACTCCCCCTCAATGCTAATGCTGAAATTGGTGTGTAAATAGGAACCGTTTATCCTGTTTTTACCAGAAGCAAAAACAAGCAGATGATCTCCGGGTGCAAGTGTTATATCAGGAAAAGTCCATCGTCCGGGATTGGAAGGTGTGTCAGATATTTTATATCCCTGAAGGTTAACCGTCTGGTTTGTACCGTTATAAATCTCAAACCAATCTTCATAATCACCATCTTCGTCTTGAATCGTGCTGGCATTAGATGCCATTATTTCATTTATAATCAGTCCCTGTGCCATTACGATTACCGGAGTTAAGGCCCAAATGCAAATAAGCATCAAGGTAAAAATATTTAGTCCGTTCCTTTTCATTTTCAATTTGGTCTGTTATCTCCTATCATCATTGGTTTTAGTCTAGGACAAAGATATCAACTATTTTATTTTCAACATTTTTTGAGTGATAAAATTGCCGTTTTGCATCAGTCTATAAAAATACATTCCGCTAGCGAGCTCTGAGCCATCATAATCAATTGTATACTGACCTTTAGACTGATTTTGATCAATAATAGTTGCAATTTGCTCACCCATAAAATTTAAGATGTCCAGGCGGGTGTGACCGGTTTCAAATAATTGGTAGTCAATTGTGGTGTGCCTGCTGAAAGGGTTGGGAAAGTTTTGTCCCAGCTTGATCCTTTCGGTACTATTAGTAATGCCGTCCAAAATACCCATATGCATAGTGCTGACGTTTATATCATCAAGCCGCAGTTCATCTCGTTGTCCTGAGTCAGGATGGAGTTGCTGCCCTGTGAAGTAATATTTCCATCGCAATTGCACATAGGCTTTATTATTCACTTCATCGGGAAGGCGCACGTAATCAAATATTTTTTCACCCCCTGAAACGGCACTCCTATAGTATTCAATCAGGTTTCCACTCGTATCGCTAATGCTTTTAAAAGCACCATCATGGCCAATTCTATATTGCAACTGAATGGCATAGGCCCTTGAATTTGATTGGATGGTTGAAGCCGTCCATGAGACGATTACATCTTCAAGGTCTCTTGTATCAATGGCCAGTAAGGCAGCGCCAAGGTCGCGTTCACGCCCGGTATTGATAAATGAAATTCCGTCTGAATTTAAACCATTCAAACGGGTGCGCCTGGTAAGTCGATAAGGGTATCCAACACTACCCATATCATCATTATGATATTCATCTGAAGGCACATGATAGGGCTCAATCATTTCATCATGAAGCTGCGGATCGCTTAGATTGCTTTGCTGAAAAATCATATTTGGAGGGAAGCTGCCTTCAGGATTGTTTGCATCCCAGTATGAGAAACTGTAGGACCCGTTAGCAAGTCGATAGGCCGGGGGGTTCATTGTATCCCCCTGAAAATCGTCACTTGGTTCAAAATGAGCAATTAAATTGATGTCATTATTAGCGGCTAGTTCAATTTCTTCTGCAAGACTTAAGGAGTTGCCTGACCATTTTATAAATCGATAGCCCGGTTTAGCAATGGCCTTGAATTTCACTGGAATATCAAGAAAATAAACCCCTTCCCAGGTATCAACTAAGCCTGTTTTGATGGTATTTACTTGTATCTGTCCGCTACCCTGCTGTTCAATATTGATTTGAACTTTAACCGTTGAAGGAATATTAAATTCACTTTGAATAAAGCTGCGCAGATATCCCGGTCGTTGAATTGCAAAATTGCGCATGATCATCACTCGTTGTAACCATTCATTCATGCTAGTGGGCCGACGCCATCTATTAATGTGCTCTTCCATTTCGGGTTCAAGCAAAGCCTGAATAGAGTCAAGTTTTGTGATCACATAATTGGTGCTGAAAGTCGTGTTGAGTAAATCGGCAAAACGGTTGATGAAATAATTTCTGTAGACTTTATTATCCAATAATTTACGCAATATAAGTGTTGCCCAGGGCGGGTTTGGCCAGCTTGGCCCATTTGGTGCTAAAGCCAGATTCAAGGTGTTATGTGCAGCGCCTTGATCAACACCGGGCACGTAAAAAAAATCAAGCCCGAAACCAAAGTCAGTATCCAGAACAAACCATCTCCATCGGCCATCTCTCTCATCGGCATCCTCATTAAAATTGTCGGTTAAATAACGCCACATCAAAGTATTATTTCCTGGCCAGTCTGTATTCATCACAAATATATTGGCAATCTGAAAGTCAGTGAAACTTTCAACATCCATCATGGTTTTGACATAATCAAAACTTGAAGTGGATGCCATATTGTTGCTGCCAATAAAACTTCGCATATCAACATAATGACTTCTGCCGGCCGGATTCCCGAATTTATAGTCAGCATTGTTCTCCAGTATTGTCATTTCATTTTCTTCAATGCCATAACGAGCAAGGATATAGTGATGGTTGTACCGGTCGCGAATGTTATGAATGCCCCAATATTCCCCATTTATGAAGAGAATTGAAGGTCTAAAATATTGTGTTTCAACCTGTAGGTTTTTAAACAATGATTGCATAAATGCATCCCTAAAGGTGGCCTGATCCCAATCATTTCCTGAGTTTCGAAGAATAAAACGTTTATACTGATCTGTATTCTTTTCCGGAAATAGCTGATAATTGATCCAACTATTTCCATAATCTACACGGGCATTAATACGTAAGGACTTTCGTGGACGGCTGCGTGTTGTGTTTCCATGTAGACGAACACCAATATCTTCATTAAAAGCAAGTGTGCCATCCGTTTCAAACATACTTAGATTAGCCGGTCGCTCCCACTCTATTCCTTCCTGAAAATAATTGTTATGATTGCCAGGCACATAGATCCCAATATCATCATCAAAAAGGAATTCAGGATTTGTTGACAGCGAAAGCCATGGTAAGCTATAGCGCAGGTTTCCATTTGAGTGTACCAGATAAGCATGTGTAGATACCGGTCCCGGAGGGGCATCAGGGTGCCAGGCCCTGGCACGGATTACATTTATCTTAAATACATTTCCAAGGGGAGGCTGCCAGCCCTCGTAATAAGGGGGGCCAATATCCAGGTAATTGGTTGGTATCATGCTGATATCGTTATCCACGCCTGATTTGTCATTAATTGGTATTGGAACGGAAAAGATCATTGATGAATCATCTGGATATGAGCCGTCAATGGTATATAAAATCTCAGTTTCGGCATGGTTATGATCAAGAGACAAATCAAAACCCTGAGAAAAAACACCTCCGCTTTGTGAAAAGTTAACAGGTCCCAGTAGCAATCCATAACCTTCACCCTCGTTAGGCTGGCCCGGTGTAGGAGTCGTGAAGAAGCGCCAGTTGCCTTGCCCGTTAGGCACTCTGCCTATGGAAATGTCAGTGAGTAATTCAACAGGCTCGACATGGTCAACCAGAAAACCGGTAGGGTTTGTAAGGAGTATTTCTTCCCCCACTGCGCTAATGCTGAAGTTGGTGTGCAACGGCCGGTCAACAATACTGCGGTTTTTTCCGGATGCCCAAATTAATAAATATTCGCCTGGTTCAAGAATTACTTCAGGCAAAGTCCACTTGAAAGGGTTTGAATAATTGTCAGAAAGACCAAATCCATCTAAAGAAATCACGAACTCTCCGTAATTGTATATTTCGATCCAATCTTCGTAATCACCATCCTCATCCGCAAGTGTTGCGGCGTTTGAGGCCATCAGTTCGTTAATGGATATCGTCTGTGCAAAGCCTGTTTTGAGAAATGAAAAGAGCCCTATTATCAATAAAATATTTATGGCTGTTTTAGGTTTGTATAAAAGCATGCGATTGTTTTGCGCTGATGTCTTCTTGCGAAATTAGTCAATTTTGGATCGCCTGGTCCTTATCCAAACATAATCATCAGCATTGATAAAAGATTTTTTAAATTAGCTGTTTAAACTGATCGGTCTAATCATGTACATGCGCTTCGCCTTTCTAGTACTTATGTTCATTGGTTTTCACTTATCATCATCCGGTCAGTTATTAAAACAAAACTATTACAACATAACCCTGGGCGGAACACTGACCAAGTATTTGATTGAAAGCAATATGAAGCCACTTGTACTGCCTGCCTTGGGTTTTGATATAAGCAGGCAATACAGCCCAACACTTGGTATAAATGCGGGCATTCGGTATAGTTTTCAAGGATCTAAAACCCCAACTTATAAACTATATAGTCATAATGTTGATGTGTTTGTTACGCCCCGTTACCTGGTTTATTCAAAACTTTATGCCGAACTGGGATTACAGTTTCACAATTCGCTCCGGCAGCAGCGCAAGCAAATAAATTCACAGGCAACAGTAGATTTGAATATTTTCGATCCTCAGTTGGAGATTTTTACGGGGCTGGCTTACCAAATATCGAATGACTTTTTAGTTCATCTCCGTTATACCTTACCTTTTAATTGGTTACACCATCGTAAATTTTTCCTGGGCATATCCTACAAAATTGCCCCTCGCATCAAACAATCTCAATTTAGTTTTACTTCGTTGGATGAGGCGTTGGAGAACTACCAAAGGTGTACGGAACTGGTACTTCACAGGCAAGGACTTGAAGAATTGCCGAGAGAGATCGGCAGGCTGCAACAGCTTAGAGAGCTATACCTGAATGGAAACAAACTTCAGACATTGCCTCCCCAGATCAGCAGAATGAGGATGCTGAAACGTCTGATTGCACGAAACAATCAACTGAATTATTTGCCTCCGGATATTGGCAAATTGTTGCAGCTCGAAGAATTGGATTTTGGTTACAATCAATTGGATTCGCTTCCTGATGAAATCGGTAATTTACGTTCATTGCGCTTCTTGTATCTGCAACACAATAACCTCCAAACCCTTCCGGCGAGTATTGGTAATCTGAGTCTTTTGGTCGAACTTGATGTCAGCAACAATATGGCTTTACTGCAACTTCCTGTTGAGATCAATCAGTTAAGATATCTTGAGAAGCTCATCATAGATCGAAACACCCTTTTACCCATACCTTTTAATCCGGCAAACCCGCGCCTGGAAGTAATAATCACGGATTAAATTGTTTACAATCCAAGATAGGAATTCAGGATGGAATTGGACGAGTTGCTGACCACTCTCGTTTTGACCAACTAATCTATAAGACTTACTCCAAATAGCTCGCAAAAATTCTTGCTATAAATCTTTTTTAAGGTATCCATGTCAATCTTTTCGCCCAATTCTTTTTCCATGGATGTGACGCCTTTATCAGTAAACCCGCATGGGTTTATCAAATTATAGTACGTCAGGTCAGTATTAATATTGAATGCGAAACCATGCATCGTCACCATGCGGCTTGCCCGTACACCGATGGCACATATTTTCCTGAGCCCAAGTTTACCGGTACCCAGCCAAACGCCAGCTGCACCTTCAAGGCGAGCAGCTTTAAGCCCAAAATAATTAAGTGTTTGGATCACACTTTCCTCCAGCAAATAAATATATGACCTCACCCCTAAGCCAAGCGCATCAAGTTTAATGATTGGATACCCTACCAACTGGCCCGGACCGTGATAGGTGATATCGCCTCCACGATTGATATGATAAAATTGTGCCCCTTTCTGTTTGAGCAATGATTCGTTTGCTAACAGATTGGCGGCATTGCCACTTTTTCCAAGGGTAAACACGTGTGGATGTTCTACAAAAATTAGATGCCCTGCAACTTGATCATCCTTATGGAAACCGATCATCTGCCCAAAGAGTTTTTCCTGTAAATCCCAGGTTTCCTTATAGTCTCTGAGGCCCAAATCAAGAAAATGGACTTGCTTCATTCCTATAACAGATGTTTTTCAGCCCTGTAGGAACTTCTTACCAAAGGCCCGCTTTCAACATGGCGGAAGCCCATTTTAAGGCCTTCCTCATGGTAAAAATCAAATATCTCGGGTTCAATAAATGCTTTCACAGGCAAATGGTTACGAGTGGGCTGCAGGTACTGCCCTATTGTTACAACAGTAGCGCCAGCCTGGCGCATATCAAGCAGGGTTTCGAGCACCTCTTCCTTTGTTTCTCCCAGCCCTAGCATTATTCCGGATTTGGTGATTGCGCCTGAGTCAGCAATGATCCTTAATACATTCAGACTGACATCATATTTAGCCAGGCTTCGTACCCAAGGCGTGATGCGACGTACCGTTTCAAGGTTATGTGAGATCACCTCGGGCCCTGCATCAATCACGTGATCAATCAATTCTTTATTTCCTTTGAAATCAGGGATCAGGGTTTCCATGGTGGTTCCCGGACATTCCTGTTTTATGGTCCTTATTGTAGCTGCCCATATTCCGGCACCTCCATCTTTTAGATCATCGCGGTCAACAGATGTTAAAACCACATGTTTGAGTTTCATCAGCTTGACAGAGTTGGCAACCCTTCCGGGCTCTTTCAGATCAACCGGCATCGGACGTCCGGTCTTTACATTGCAAAAGCCACAGGCACGGGTACATATATCACCCAAAATCATAAGGGTGGCTGTACCACGGCCCCAGCACTCATGCATATTAGGGCAATGGCCACTCGTACAGATGGTATGTAATTTATGCTTCTCAACAATCTCTTTAACAGACAGATATTGTTTCCCTCCGGGCACTTTCGTCTTCAGCCATCCTGGCTTACGTAATATAGTATTTGTTCTGGTCTCTTCCATGATATTCGGATTGGTAAAAGGCGAACCTTTTGCCCCACAAAAGTA
Source organism: uncultured Bacteroidales bacterium (assembly GCA_937926515.1). Classification (GTDB taxonomy): domain Bacteria; phylum Bacteroidota; class Bacteroidia; order Bacteroidales; family F082; genus CALAZZ01. The sequence continues at coordinate 14,847 of CALAZZ010000005.1, forward strand.
CGAAAATATCAGCGTCCACTTGTACCGCAACAAACCAGGTTTAATAGGTCTGATTAAAAATAATCGGGCCTATTTAGATCGATTCTACTTTTACATTGAAGTTTTTAAAAAGAAATATTTATGTTTGCGGTTTGATATTTACGTCTAACATTATTAAATAGTTAACGCTTGACGCATCAACCTTTCGATCCATGAAAAACTTTTTTATTATCCTTATTCTGTTATTTACATTTGGTTTTTATTCCTATTCCCAATCCCCACATCAGGGCGAACCCGGAGGTATTATTCCCGGTTATATGATGGTACAACTTAATGATTTGGAAAAGTTAAGTACTCTATCACAATCTTATTCATCAGTTGATTTCAGGCTTGAGCGCATATTGTCGCACCGCCTTAAGATTGCACTTATCAAGTATGATGAAACCATGGCAGAAGCAGACCAGCTGTTATCACAGGTTCGATCACATGCTTATGTATTAAATGCGCAGCATGATACTTATGTTGAATTGCGTGAGGCAACACAGGACAGTATCCCCGATGATCCAGGCTTCAATTTACAATGGGGTTTTCACAATACAGGCCAGACTGGCGGATTGCCCGGTGCTGATATTGATGCCGTTAGAGCATGGGATATCACTACCGGAGGACTCACAGCTCATGGTGATACCATTGTTGTTGCAGTTATTGACGGTGGTGTTCACCTTTCGCATCCAGATCTGAACCTGTTCAAAAACAGACATGAAATACCAGGAAATGGCATCGATGATGATGAAAACGGATATATTGATGATTATCACGGCTGGAACGCCTATAACAATACCGGAACTATCCCTACAAGTAATCATGGCACACATGTATCAGGAACAGTGGGTGCAATAGGTAACAACAGTCTTGGTGTAACCGGTGTGAACTGGAATGTTAAAGTATTGCCTATTGCCGGATCCTCGGGCACACAATCAGTTGTTGTTGGCGCCTATTCGTACGTATATGATATGCGCTCCCTTTACGACGAAACAGATGGTGAATACGGAGCGTTCATTGTAGCCACCAACAGTTCTTTCGGTATTGACTTCGGCCAGCCGGCAAATTATCCTATTTGGGGAGCCATGTACGATTCTATGGGAACCCTGGGCATACTGAGTGCTGCGGCTACTGCCAACCGCAACGTTAACGTTGATGTTGTTGGTGACGTACCAACCGCTTTCCCCAGCCCACACCTGATATCTGTAACCAACACCACTCATACAGACCTGAAAAACAGCAGTGCAGGATATGGGCTGGAAACCATTGACCTAGGTGCTCCCGGAACCAGCATCTATTCTACTACAGGGGCCAGCAGTTATGGTAACAGTACGGGAACAAGTATGGCCACACCTCATGTGGCAGGTGCCGTTGCCTTGCTGCTTTCAGCTGCTGATTCGGCCTTTATTTCCTATTACAAGGAAAGCCCAGGTGAAGCTGCATTACTGCTCAAACAGTACATACTGGATGGAACAGATAAGATTGCTGCTTTGGATAATATTACTGTATCGGGAGGCAGGCTCAATGTTTACCGCCCCATGCTCATGTTGCTTAACCTGCTGCCAAACCTTAGAATCGATCAGGACACCATCAATGTAAGTTTGTTGCCTGATGAGGAAATAACAGTACAGTTTTATATTTCGAATACAGGAGGTGATACCCTTCATTTCGATATTGAAATTCCTGACCAGCCTGAATGGATTAACTTTGAGCCTGATTCGGGTCTGGTAGCATCAGGCGACAGCCTTGCGATTGATCTGCACTTTAACAGCAATGGCATGGAACCTGACGATTATTACACAATGATTCAGGTGAATGCTGATGAAGGCCAGCAAGATAGTATTGTAGTGAATTTCCATGTGTTAAAAGAAATTGTGGGCATTGGAGAGCAGTTTTCACAACAACTGCAAGTCAGTGTGCAGCCAAATCCTTTCAGAGGTACAACCACATTCTACATTGACACCCCGCCTCATGCTGACATCAGAATAATTATTACTGATATGCAAGGCAGGCTCATCAAAAATGTCACTCTTAATTCAGTTCCAGGCGCAAGTTTGCAATGGCAATGGCAGGGTGATGATATGCAAAGCAATGCCTGCAGTGAGGGGATGTATTTCTATCGAATTGAAACTGGGAACACATCATCATCCGGAAAACTACTTCTTAGCAAATAAAGCAGTATTGCACCTATTCCTTTTATAGTACATGTCTTTTTAAATAAAAAGACCGTCCTAATTTTCATATAGTTGTTAATTTTGTATGTTTAACAACCAAATTAACACACATATGAAAAGACTATTATTTCCCTTAGTAATGCTATTGCTCATCGCTATGGGCTGTTCACAAGGCTCACAACATCAAGTTGAGTCTGAGTTATCAGAAGCTGATATGATGCTTATAGAAGTTGCAAACCGCTATTTTGACCAACTTCCCGAGCCTGGTGATCCAAACACACCTATGGCACAGCTTGGTAAAAAACTATATTATGAGGAAGCCGTTTCGGCCAATGGCGAAATGAGTTGCAATACATGCCATCCGATTGCAAGTTATGGTGTTGATAACCTAAGGGTTTCGCCCGGCCATGATGGCAGTATGGGTACGCGTAACAGCCCCACAACACTGAATGCTTATTTTCATAAAACCCAATTTTGGGATGGACGTTCGCCTGACCTAGCTGATCAAGCCAAAGGGCCTGTGTTAAATCCAGTCGAAATGGGTCTTTCATCACCTGACGAAGTTGAAAACATCCTGGCAGGCCTGCCCGAATACCCAAAATTATTTGCTGAGGCATTTCCCGATGAGAAAGATCCTATCACCTTCGATAATTTTGCACTTGCCATTGCAGCCTTTGAAGAAACACTTGCCACACCTGCCGCTTTTGATGCTTTCCTCGAAGGAGTCGGAAATATACTTAATGAAGAACAAAAAAAGGGCCTTAGTCTGTTTATTGAAACCGGGTGCATTGCCTGCCATATTGGTCCCGGACTGGGTGGTACGATGATGCAGCGGTTCGGACTAGTTCATGGTCCATACTATGATTTTACACCATCGGAAATGGTAGATCAGGGTGTTGCCGAAGTAACCGGTAAAGAAAGCGATAAGTATATTTTTAAAACCCCGGCCTTACGAAACATCGAAAAAACTTCACCTTATTTTCATGATGGTAGTGTTGAAAGCCTGGAAGAGGCAGTTAAAATCATGGCATACACCCAGCTTGGACGTGAATTGAATGATGAGCAAGTTAGCGCTATGGTTGAATTCTTCAAAAGCCTTACAGGTGAAATACCAGAGCATGCGCTGTAATTGAACAGCCATGTAATCCAATTTTGGCAGGTATGATCAATGTATCTTACCTGATGTGAAGCTAGAAAGCCTTATCCAGTTCATCGGGTAAAAATGGCCTGCCCTGGCTATTGATAGCTGTTCCCATCACTTTGGCACTGATAATTGGTTTGCGGTCGGGGAGCCGAAATATTTTTTGGTTAAAGCCAAAGCGCAAGGGTGAAATACGCTCGGGGCTACAACTTACCGTAAAGCTATCGCCGCTTCGCAAAGGATAATGGTAATCCAGCTCAATACGTTTTACTACTAGTAACACACCTTCATCGTTGAGACGAGCAAAATCAAGGCCAATAAATTTTAGAAATTCGTGTCGTGCATGTTCGAGATAATGCTGATAATTGGCATTGTTAACAACACCCTGAATATCACACTCATAGTCTCGAACTTTAAATTCAATCTCAAAAATATCCTGCATAAATCAAATTTTTAACAAAGCTAGGTATATCCAACGATCATAAGGCCTGGTGGCAGATAAATTGTAAATTTGAAGAAAAAAGATGGATTTTCTCGCACTTGCGCGATCAAGATACAGTTATCGCGACTATGATTCAACCCGCCCGGTTGAAAAAGAAAAAATTTTTCGCATCCTCGAAGCAGGACGCATGGCGCCATCGGCTGCCAACCGCCAGCCCTGGACGTTTATGGTTGTAACAACCGAAGAAATGCTGCCCAAAATACATCAGTGTTATCCAGCATCCTGGTTCCAAAAAGCTCCGGCTATACTGATCGTGAAGGGCAGAAGGAGCGAGGCCTGGACCAGACGAAATGATGGATACAATGCCATCGAAACAGACCTTACCATCGCCATGGATCATATGATACTTGCTGCAACAGCCGAAGGCCTGGCCACTTGCTGGATTGCAGCATTTGATCCACAAGTTCTCTACCGTGCACTCGGTCTGCAAAAGGATGAAGTAATATTTTCCATCACCCCAGTTGGGTATGCAGGAGATGATGTATCAGCAAAAAGGAGTAAAAGCCGCAAACCTTTGTCGGATATCGTCACCTGGCTTTAATTATGAATGCTACCGGAAAGACTGGTTATGTGATATTTATCGTAACATTACAAAATATTTTCATAGAAATGTTATAAATTCTGTTTTTGATGTACTAATGGTATAAACATTCAACTTTTACTAACAAAAACTTTTAATACCATGAAACACATCAAATATTTGACTCGTAAAATGGGTTCCGCATTATTACTATGCGCCATAGTTATTATTTCAAACAACTCCAGGGCACAGTATAGTTTCAGTGTTGAAAAAACCGGTTCAGGCCAAGCTGTCATACTCATTCCAGGCCTTATAACCAGTGGTGAGGTTTGGGATGAATCTGTGCGGGCATTGTCAGATCAATTCGAATGCCATGTCATTACATTAGCAGGTTATGCCGGACAGCCACCACTGGAGCAAGGGCCTTATTTGCCAACCTTTAAAAATGAGCTCATCAGGTATATTGAAAACAATAATCTGGATAAGGTTTCACTGATTGGCCACAGTTTGGGAGGCTTTCTTTCGTTGCTTATCGGCTTAGAGAATTTAGCTGTGATAGAGCGGATAATCGTGGTGGATGCCCTCCCTTTTCTGCCTGCACTATCTAATCCTGGCGTAACAGCCTCATTTGAAGAGGAAATGGCAATGCAATATTTCAATAATCTTCAACAGATGGATGATGAGCAACGCATGAGTTTTCGGCTGATGACCGCAAGAAGTATGACAAATGACTCAACCAAATGGGAGCAACTGGTCAGATGGTTTAATGATTCAGACCCTAAAACTGAAGCTTATTCCTCATTTGAAATGATGGGTATGGACCTGCGTCACGAACTTCATGAACTCAATGTTCCGACAATGGTATTGGTACCTCATGATGAGAACCCAGATTTTCCATTGTTTACTGGTAAAATGGCTTTGCAAATGTATCATGACCAATATGCGAAAGCGCCCCAGGTTCAGATTACGCTTGTCGATGAAGCCAAACACTTTCTGATGTATGATCAGCCTGAACTTTTTATCAAGCAGATTAGAGGCTTTTTAACTGAATAATAGAGGGATGGATAACAAAGAGCAGCTTTTTAAGACGTTGATCAGCAGTTCTAAAAACAGTATTTACAGGGTATGCTTTTCGTTTTTGGACCACACTGAGGACGTTAACGATTTGCAGCAGGAGATTTATATTGAATTATGGAAATCTCTCGATCGCTTTAAAGGTAAGAGTGCCTGGAATACATTCATATACCGCATCGCAATCAACACAGCTATTCGCTTTAAAACAAAACTTTCAAATTACAATGTTCTTAAACCGGAGCTTAGTGACTTAACAGATGCAAGCATGGTTACCTATCCGACTGACGAGCACGAAGAACAATTGAAAAGCCTGCAAAAGGCGATCAAAATGCTGCCTGATAGGGAAAGAATCCTGATATCTCTCCTTCTTGAAGATTTGTCATACAAGGAAATTGCATCCATATTAAATATCAGCGTCGGGCATGTTGGCGTAAGGATTGCGCGTGTTAAAGAAAAACTAAAGAAATTGATGAACCATGAAGAATAATGAATTAGACAAACTGAAGAACCTGTGGCAAAGCCACACAGATAATTCAGACATAGATATGACCCATATAATTCCAGAGGCCAGGAAGCAACTCAAAGCCCAGCATAAAGCAATGCTAATCAGCAACATTTTTGTTTCCATTTCATTTGTCGCCGTGTTCATAGTAATCCTTTGGGTTGGGACTTCCTTTCCGGGCAGGTCAATATATTTCTATGCTAGCCTGGGTGCCATGGGGCTGTTGCTTGTGTCACTTTTGGCGGGGATGTGGGCAGGAGTTCGCTTTCGAAATATAAATTCCGACATGGAACCCCGCAGGTACATTGACTCCTCCATCAAAAAACTAAAAATCAGGCATTTTATGTTAAAATATGCTACACCTGGCTTTCTCATTCTACTCTTGCTGGTGTTCATGTTTTATTATGCCGATCTGTTTGAGGGTGAGTCACAACAATTCAAAATTTTGGCTTATGGTATTACCGTTTTATACTTCCTCATAATTACCGTCCTCATGCGTAAGAAACGCTCCAGGCAGTTAAAAGAAATCGTTAGATTGCTTCAATATCTAAATCTTTGGAAAGACAACCTGAAGGATGAGCAGGGTGATCCTGCCAATGAGGATACCATGAGCTCAATGGCGTTATAGCGTGGCGGTTGATTCAGATTCCTTTATTGGTTTGTGAGGCCTCACTGATTTAATTGTTTAATCAACGCGCGGGATCCTTTTTCAAGCAAATCTATCACCAGGTCGAAACCATCTGACCCACCGTAGTAAGGATCAGGAACGTGGTCAAAGCCTGTATTAACAAGGTAGTCACCCATGCGATATATTTTGGATTCATCTTCAGTTGTCCGGGCCATTTCTTTCAAATCATAATAGTTGTTGTCGTCCATAGCGATGATCATATCAAACCGGTCAAAGTCGCTGGCAGCATCAAACCCACGCGATATGCCTGTAATTTGATATCCTCTTTCCGCAGCGTGCTTTCTCATCCGGGCATCAGCACGTTCACCTGAATGCCATGCAGATGTACCGGCCGAGTCCACTTCAACATCAATATTCTTCTTTTTTGTAAGTGTCAGAAAAATAGCTTCTGCTGCGGGTGAGCGGCAAATATTACCCAGACAAACGAAGAGAATTTTTTTCTTTTCCATACTACAAAAATAGTAAAGCAAATGATATCCGGATAAAGTGTAATGGTAACTGCAGATAGGTTAATTTTGCAATATGGAACATATGCCTTCTTAGCTCAGCTGGTAGAGCAGCTCACTCGTAATGAGCAGGTCGCGGGTTCGAGTCCCGTGGAAGGCTCACTTCATTGATGATTGAATTCAACATTACAGCAATAGAATGGGAAGATGATGATCCTTAAAGCCTAACCTCTTGCTGTATACGAAAAAAAAGCTAATTTTGCAGCCCTAAACCGGCCCCATAGTTCAAGGGATAGAATGGAAGTTTCCTAAACTTTAGATCCAGGTTCGAGTCCTGGTGGGGCTACGAACCACTTGATTATAAACTAACAAGTGGTTTTTTTTATCCGAGCTTTTCCCTGAAGACAAACAAGGGGATTTCGGTCTGGAACAAAATCCTGCGTGTCAGGCTGGGCTTAAACAATTGACTTAGCAAATTGCGTTTTCGGGATCCTATGGCGATTACATCCACCTTTTTTTCATGGATAAAGTCCTCTATCCCCTGTAAAAAATCATCACTTTCAATGATTCCACATTCAATGTCGAATTCCCCGTATTCCTTATTGAAATGCTCTCTCATCTGCTTCATGCGCAAGGAGTCAATGGTAAAGCTGTCCTTAAGATTGACATGCACACAATAAATTTTGATACCAAATGGCCTCACAAAAGCTATCAACCGGTGTAGGGCACTAAAATCAGTTACATCGAAATTAGTGGCATAGAGAATGCTGTTGGGACGCGTGAAGTTTTTTGCATTATAATCGCCCGGAACAGCCATTACCGGGACAGAGCTGTTTTCTATCAGGCGTGCGGTTGTGCTCCCAAATAAGCTTTTACTTTCTCTATTGCGGCCTCTCGTGCCCATGACAATCAAACCGGGTTGATACTCATCAGAAATCAACAAAATGGAATCGACAGTGCCACCACGGATCAAGTCAAAGTCAATGTCCACTCCACGGATCTTTTCCTCACGAATACGTTTTTTCAGTTCAGCTGCTAACTCTTCACACTGCTTGCGGGCCTGCTGCTCCTGCTCCTGCAATATACCTTCAAAATTAACCTGATAAGCATATACCTCGTTCAGGGCAAAAGGTTCTCCCGCATTGCTAAACCATACGTGTAACAGCCGTATGTCGGCTTTAAGATACCGTGCCAGATTTAGAGCATAATGTGCAGCATTAATGCTTAAGTCGGAAAAGTCAATCGGTACCAGTATTCTACGTACACTGCGCAAGGTTTTAACGGTAACGGCCTTCTTCCCGCCAACAGCCTTTTGCATCTCCCTTAAAATGGGATATGCACGCTCGGCATCAGCTTCTTTTATCCTTACCTCCACTCCCTGGAGACTACCAATATTGGTGAGAAAACAGTCAATGCCCTCCATTTCAAGACGGCCTTTTAATAACAGTGCGCGCGAATAGGTATGACTGGCAATGGTAATAATATTGTCTTTATCCATATTATGCTGATTTAAGGTTTGTTCAAAGCCTGATGTACGTCAAAAACACATTAAAGTTCGTGATTTTTTTCCTTCATGTCAATAAAATCGACATATTTTCCTAATTCATACCGTAATTTATTCAAATCTGATGCGGTTTGAATCAAAACCCGGAGATGTCGATGAAACACTATACCTTTGTGTTCTAATTTTTAACAAAATGAATCGCAAAGGAATTGGAGGTAGGAAAAGTACCGGCCAGGATAAAAACGTAGGAAAGCCTAAAAGGAAACCTGTTTCATCAGATCAGCAACCAAAAGAAAAGAAAAAGAGTAGAATAGACACTAAGAGAAGCATTGCTCCTAAATCAGCAAGTGATAAACCAAAGGCCTCATCATCACGCAAGCAGCAGGCCACCTCACCCTCTTCCGGAGACCTGATTCGTTTGAATAAATACCTGGCCGATGCAGGCGTATGCTCGCGGCGCGAGGCTGACGAGTTAATCAAGGCAGGTGTTGTAAAAGTAAATGACAAGATCGTAACAGAGCTGGGTACTAAAGTCAGTGTCAGTGATAAGGTGAACTATGGAGGACAGACACTTAGGCGTGAAAAACTACGCTATGTGCTCCTCAATAAACCCAAAGACTATATCACCACATCTGATGACCCTTTCAATCGTAAAACTGTGTTGGAACTGATTTCCAAGGCCTGTACCGAACGTATTTATCCTGTTGGCCGCCTCGACCGCAATACTACGGGTTTACTTCTTTTTACAAATGACGGGGAACTGGCTAAAAAACTGATGCATCCTCGTCATCGGGTTAAAAAACTATACCATGTTGAACTGGACAAAGCACTTACGAAAGCTGACCTGTTGCGCATTGCAGATGGTCTTGAGCTGGAGGACGGAAAAGCCGAAGTGGATCGAATTGCATGGGTAGAGCATGCCGAGTCAAAAAAAGAAGTTGGCATAGAACTGCATTCCGGTAAAAATCGCATCGTAAGGCGTATTTTTGAGCATCTCGGATATAAAATAATTAAACTTGACCGGGTGATGTTTGCCGGACTTACAAAGCTCAACCTTCCCCGAGGCAGATGGCGTCATCTCACCGAGCGTGAAACTGGCATGCTGAAAATGCTCAAATAAAAACCTGTATCGATTGGATTGCTTGGTTGATTTTACCTGTCATTGTATTTATCTTTGCTTAAAATTTCCCAAGATGAGGGTGTTTTATATTTCCACGCTCTACCACAACAACGGCAAAGCCTTGTATGCCTGCTGGATATGCTGAGTGTTTCACTTTCCAATCAAATATAAATTTGATTAAATGACGCTAACAGGATCATTCCTGCTTAGCTTGATCACCCTGGCATTAACAATTATCATGAAAGGTTTGGTTTTCGACATCAGGAGTTTTTCGGTACACGACGGACCGGGTATCAGGCTCACTGTTTTTTTAAAAGGCTGTCCATTGCGTTGCCGGTGGTGTCACAACCCCGAAAGCCAGATGCATTGCCCTGAAGAATTCATCCGTGTCCAAAGGGTTGGCGACATAAACCATGAGGTAAAGGAAACCATGGGAAAATACATGAATGCCATAGATGTGGTCAACAGGGCATTGGTTGATAAACCTTTTTTTGAGGAGTCAGGAGGTGGCATCACACTCTCAGGAGGTGAGCCACTAATGCAAATTGAGTTCACGACTGAAATATTGCAAGCTTGCAAGCAGCATTCCCTCCATACTGTGATTGATACCAGCGGTTATGCGGAAACAAAAGATTTTCAAAGAGTTATTCCTTTCACCGACATTTTCCTTTATGACCTAAAACTGATGGATCCAACCGCACACATTAAGTTTACCGGAAAAAGCAACCAACTTATCCACAACAATCTTTTAACACTTCTCAACCAAAAAAGAAGGGTGTTCATTCGTATTCCGTTAATTCAGGACATTACGGACACCTCTTCAAACCTTGATGCCATAAGGCAGTTTCTGGACAGGGCAGGTGGGGTTGAGCGTATTGACCTGCTACCATATCATCATACCGCTAGCGGTAAATATGAAAGATTGCAAAAACCATTTATGAACAGTATGCCTAAACAATATGATCCTAACAAAGCCGAAAAGATCAGGTTGTATTTTTCGGAAACGGCTGATTATGTTTCAGTTGGAGGATAACTTTGCCAAAGTATGAATAAACGTATTGCACAACTCAGAAAACAAAGCCTTGAAGCGGTGAACAACCTTTCGGCCGAAAGAGCCCTGCTCATCACCGAATTCTATAAATCGGATCTGGCATCTGAAGAGCGTATTGCTGAACAACGGGCAGCGGTCTTCAATCATATCATGCTTCACAAAAAGATTTGTATTCTTCCGGGCGAACTCATCGTTGGCGAAAGGGGCCCGGCGCCCAAAGCCACGCCCACCTACCCGGAAATTTCCCTGCACACCCCTGCTGATCTTAAAATACTGCATAACAGGCCAAAAGTATCTTTCCTCGTTGATGAGCACACAGCCGAAGCTTACCACAACGAGATCATACCATTCTGGCATGGAAAAACCATGCGCGACCGGATTTTTAACTCTATGAGCCAGGCATGGAAAAATGCTTACAATGCCGGTGTATTCACCGAGTTTCAGGAACAACGCGCTCCGGGTCATACGGTTGCCGGTAACAAGTTGTTCCGCAATGGCATGATGGATTTTCAAAAAGACATCAATGAGGCAATTAAAAAGAAAGGGTGTGAGAAGAACAATTCACAAAAGTTAAGTCAACTTAGGGCCATGCACAAGGCAGCACAAACCATGATTGATTTTGCTGCACGATATGCGGATGCTTTGCAAGCACTTGCTCTAAACGAAAAGGACCCGCAGCGCAGGAAAGAGTTGATTGATATGGCACACATATGCCGTAAAGTTCCTGCCAATGCACCGGATACTTTCCATGAAGCATTGCAACATTATTGGTTTATCCACCTTGGAGTGATCACAGAGCTGAATCCATGGGACGCTTTCAATCCGGGTCGTCTTGATCAGCACCTATTGCCATTTTATCGAAATGAGATCGCCGGCGGAAGCCTGACACCCGATCGGGCCAGGGAGCTGTTGCAGGCCTTCTGGATCAAGTTCAACAACCACCCTTCATCACCAAAAATGGGTATCACAGCCCAGGAAAGCAACACCTACACCGATTTTGCCCTGATCAACCTGGGTGGGATGCTCGAAGATGGAACCGATGGAGTGAATGAGTTGACCTACCTACTCCTTGATGTGATAGAAGAAATGCGCCTGCTGCAACCTTCCTCAATGGTACAGGTCAGTAAAGAAAATCCGGATGAATTTATTAAAAGAACATTGCAAATCACCAAAACCGGTTTTGGCCAGCCTTCTTATTTCAACGCTGATGGCATTATTGAGCAGTTGTTGAGGCAAGGAAAGTCCCTTGTTGATGCACGAAATGGCGGAGCTAGTGGCTGCGTCGAAACAGGTGCCTTTGGCACAGAGGCCTACACCTTATCCGGGTATTTCAACCTCAACAAAGTGCTCGAGATCACATTACACAATGGTGTTGACCCCCGCACCGGCATCCTTATTGGAATTGAAAGCGGTGCAGTTTCAGGATTCAGGCATTTCGAGCAGCTGTATGAGGCTTTTGAAAAGCAGCTGAACCATTTTGTTGACATAAAGCTGGAAGGAAACAACATTATTGAGCAGTTGTATGCTGAACATATGCCGGCTCCCTTCCTTTCGTTGCTCATTGACGACTGCATCGCCAATGCCACCGACTACAATGCCGGCGGGGCGCGCTACAATAGCAGCTACCTACAGGGGGTGGGCCTGGGAAGCACCACCGACAGCCTTTCGGCAATCCACAAATGGGTTTTCGAGGAGGCCCTGCTTGGCCTCGATGAAATGTGCCTGGCGCAGAAAGCAAATTTTGAGGGGTATGAAACCTTGCGCCACAAGCTCATTTATACCAGCCCTAAATGGGGCAATAACGATGAACAGGCCGACAGGCATGCCGTCATGGTTTTCAAAAGCTTTTTCAATGCGGTTGACGGGCGTCCCACAGCACGGGGCGGCTTGTTCAGGATCAATATGCTGCCCACCACATCGCATGTGTATTTTGGCAGTGTGATCGGCGCCATGCCCGATGGCCGCCTCTGCGGTGAGCCCCTTAGCGAAGGCATCAGCCCGGTGCAGGGAGCCGATGTAAACGGACCCATTGCAGTATTGCAGTCCGCTGCAAAAATTGACCACCGCCTCACAGGAGGCACTTTATTGAACCAGAAATTCTCCCCTGAGTTTTTTGATGGTGACGAAGCCATTGAAAAACTTTGCGCCCTGATACGCACATGGTTTCGTCTGGGAGGCCATCACATCCAGTTCAATGTGGTGGATGCACACACCCTGCGCCGGGCGCAGCAGCAGCCCGAAAAGTACCGCGACCTGATCGTGCGTGTGGCGGGCTATTCCGACTACTTTAATGATTTGGGGGAAACCCTGCAGGACGAAATTATCCGCAGGACGGAGCATGGGTGAGCTTACACACCGAGCTTGTCGAGATGTAGTTCAATCCGCCAGCCGGTGGACCGCTCAGAGTCCTATTTATTACCCATCGTTTTATTATTTTTTTCAGTCTACAAAAGCTTCCTTTATTACTGATTTAACTTCTTTAATTTCTGGTTGAGAAAGTCTACCCAGTATTTTTATTATTCTCTGCTTATCAATTGTTCTGATTTGGTCGATAACAATCCATCCAATTTTTTGGTCATGTTTTACTTCAATTCTTGATGGATATTTTCGGGAAGTGGTTGTCATGGGTGCAACAATGATTGTGCGAAGGTGCTTATTCATTTCGTCAGGCGAAATTATTACACAAGCTCTTGTTTTCTTAATTTCACTACCAATTGTTGGGTCAAGATTGACAAGAACAATCTGATATTGTTTTAATTCCATTCTTCCAGATTTTCATCTTCAAAGACGTCATTGAAAAGCAACTTATCATCTCCATTCTCATGCATTTCTTTAAACGCATTTTCCCAACCTTTTCTGGGAGTGTCAATAGGTTTTATGATGATTCTGCCTTTTTCAAGGATTAATTCGACCTTGTCTTTAATATTGTATTTATCCAGCAATGTTTTGCTAAGCCTGAATCCTTTCGAATTTCCGATTTTTATGATTGATACTTCCATAATTACATTTTTTATAGTAATTACAAAGTTAATACATTTATTTTATTTGGTAATTTTTTTCTTCATTTCAAAATGATGGGAAATGTGAGTCCGTGCAAAAACCATACTCAGTTCATAAGCATCTCTGCTGAGATTAATCTTAAGGCCCCATGCCGGGTTTTAGGCATAGCTCACCGGTGTATGTTTCTTTCTATTTATTGGTTATTATTATCCCACGAATTCCGGTTGTAAACTCCCGGCACTCCATGGTCTCCTTCTTCAAAGTCAAAAGATAGGTATTTTATCCCATTTAATTCGGTAAAGGAAAACGTTGTTGAAATCATAAAGCTCTCCGCTCCGGCTGTCCCCATTTGTTGTGTCAATACTTCACTGTCCGGTATGGATACGAATGCTGTATCATTTGAAGTCCCAATAAATTTAATCTGCACTCTTGGCCAAGATTTGTTTATTATTTCCTCTAAGGTCTCTCCCGTTAATGTGTCTCTGTCAACCAGCCTTAATTGTTTTACTTCAAATTCTTCGGTCTGTTGGTTATAGTCGTATCTCCAAATTGCTCCCGAAGGTTCATAAACTACTGAACTCTCCGTGTCGACAAAGTTTTTTTCTTCCATATCACTTATTTCTCTGTCTTCCTGTCGTGTAGGATTGCAGCTAGTTATCAGAAAAATCAGTCCAAAAGAAATCAGTATAGTTCTCATAAGATGTTCGTATCTGGTAAGTATAATAAACATAGGGCATTCGGAGTACTTTCCTGACAACCGAATGGAAGGTTTGTTAATAGCATTAAGCTTCACTAAATCACTGTCTGCCCTATGTTTTTTATACATTATTGGATTTTAGTAGCCGCCCCTTCCTAATCTTTCTTAGAACCACTTTGTCCTACTTTTTTGTCAAGGGAAGGAGAGGTTTTTATTTGATTTTCTTTCGTCATTTTCTTGTTAGTACTCAGTCGAGCGTTGGCTTTTTGCTCTTTGCCACCGCAGGCTTGCCCGTCCGTAGTGAAACGAAGGCGGGAACGAGGATGGCAATGTGCAAAAACGGGCTGGCTGTTCATGAACCCATTTTGAGCCCATTGAGCCAACTATGAGCCAACTGCTTTTCATATTCGGTTACAGGTTTATTTTCCAATATCCTGCTTTTGTTGATCCAACCCTTTCCAATATTTTATCTTCTCTTAATTTTTTTATGGTTTTCTCAACAGTACTTTGGCTTTTATCTATTCTCTGTGCAATTTCTTCCATTGTGATCTCCGGTTCCAGGAGCATCCATGCAACGATTTCTTCCGTATTTCTTCCGTAAGTCTTCCGTATTTCTTCCGTAAGTCTTCCGTAACCCTCTTCATTTTCCGATTTTACCCCGAACTTTTGTCCGAACTTCTTTCGAACTTTTGTCCGAACCTCATCCCAATTAGAAGCTGAAACAGCTTCTTTGCCTTCTTCAGCTTTTAATGGAATGATCGTCTTGAAAACATCCTCCTCAATGAACTCCGGCTTGGTTCCGGGAGTGTAAATACCGCAATACTTGAAGGTATTCCGAACGCCTGAGCCCAGTTCGTCCACTCGTCCGATTTCTTTGAAAAATTTGGCGATTACCGGATTCTTGGGATAAGGTGAAAAGTTAGCCGGATCGATCACGCCACCGTCATGCGGACGGTTCCAGTTTTCAGCCAGTACCCGGTCATTTTCAATAATGAGTTTTGCCGGAAAAGCATTGGCAAATTCCCGGTGGATCAGCAGGTTTCCGACAACCTCCCGGAAAATCCGGTCACGGAGACTAATACGTTGTTCGCCTTCCTGGTAGAACTTGTCCGGCAAATGTTTTCGCACAAAAGCCATGAGCCGATCGTAACTTTCAATGAGGTTGGTACGAATGTCATCCCGATCGTCATAGCGATCCACATTTTCTACACGGAGTATGGCATCTGTTTTATGGTGAGGCAATACGCTTTGAATGACCTCATCTTTTCCGAGTAGCAATACAGCAGCAAGTGTATAACCGTCTTTCCCGGTTTGATGGTCATGTTTGAACAGTCCCGCTGAACGCAACAGTTCTTCATCCGACAAATCCTGCCAGGGATGGTCTGCCCGTTCGTTTTTGGCAAGGGTGCGAACTCGTGTAAATAATTCCGGTTTGAAATCCGAAAGTTTCAGGTAGGGATAAATCCGGTTTTCGGAATAGGTGGTTTGCTTTCGCAGGTAAAGTTGGGTGACCTGTTCGGTTTGCCGGGTAATGTCAAAGTCTCCATCCTCATTCCGGTCGAATATCTTCCCATTGGTGCTGTGTACCTGTGAGCTTTCCGGCACATATACATAGATCACTTTTTTGCTTTCATAATCGATCACCTGTGTTGATAGGTAAAACGGTGGACTGAGCTTTTGCGGATTGTTGGCATTGGTCACAATGTTATTGATAATGTCCTGTACGCAACTTTCAATCACTCCTTCCACTGTTCCGTCATTCATCACCCCTAATAGCAAATACCCGCCTCTGCGGTTGAGGAAGGCACAGATGGATTCAAAGGCATCTTTGTTCAGTTCAAATTGAGAGGTTTTGAACTCGACTTCAATGCCTTCGCCTTTTTGCAGTATGTCTTTGAATTTTTCAGGGGTCATTTATCTCAAGCTATTCTTTCATTTTTTCAATATCAGTAATCATAAAACGCAACATATCGTATTCTTTTAAAGCGGTTTTATCGTTTCCTAAGTCCTTTCTTATTTCAAGTATCACTTTCCCCAAGGCATTTAACATCTTATAAGGATCCATATTAGATTCATTTTTATAGAGGTACTGAAAATAGTCGTTGTAAGCATTTACCACGTTGTCAGAACCAAAGAGCATTAATTGAAAAGCTGATTTTTTGTAGTCAAATGATTGAATCTGTTTAAGAGCTTTGTCCATTTCACTTTTATTTTTTACACCTGCCAAAACTCGAATTATAGGTTCTAAGATTTTCTCATAGTTTAATCGCTTTTCTTCAATCAGTTTTTCACGCTGGAATTTTAGTTTCTCAGATTTATCTTTCAAAAACCAAGTGATAAAACCGGCTGCAACAACCAATAAAGTAGGCAATATTTTTTCCACAAATTCCATTAGTTTATTCCAAATATTTCTTTTTCCATTTCCTGCATTATCAATTCTCTTTCCTTAGAAATTGAGGTGATACATTCCAATATCCTTCATCACCTGTTTTAACGGAGACGGTTTTTTGATTCAGCCGAATAATGACTCCCGTATGGACAATGCCATCTTTGCCATCCCAGGAAACCTTGTCCCCCACATGAAATTGCGACATGGAAACCAAGGTTCCGGCCTTATGTATTAACCGAATGCGCTCTACAATTAAGTTGTTCAATACAGTTAGTTCGTGATAGCTCATATCTTTGAGCAACGGCTCAAACCTGCGGATGAGAGCCTGCGTATTATCAGGGTTTGACATGATCCGTTGTTTTATGAGTTAAAGCATTTTTATCTAAAATCAGCCCCTCCACTTCCCGGCTCGCCTGTTCCAATTCCTTTTCTGCTTCTTGCTGTAATTGATTGGCCTGTTCCCGTACCTGACGAATGTGGTCAGCTATTTCGATTTGCTTTTGATAAGGTGGCAATGGAATCAGTATGTTCTTAACATCTATTGGTGCTAAGTGACCGTTTGTTGCTCCTGTAACGTTTCTTTTAATCTGAATCTGAGCTGGTGGGGAAAGTAAATAATTGAATACGTAATAAGGGTCAATACTTGTAGCAGTTTGGAACTTTACAATATCACCACCCAAGAAATATTCCCCTTCCATATTCCAGAAAGCAATTTTACCAATGGTTGCACCTGTGATAACAACCAGAATATCGTTTTCTAATAACTGTTGATCTTTGGTAAAGATGTTCTTTGCTGTTAGCAATTCATCCGTGTCTATCGTTCCGTCATTGTTGATAGAATTGATTTGAACCACACGACATGGACCTTCCTTTTCTTTCGCATTCGGTAACCTTCCTTTTACTAAATGACCTTCTATTGTTTCTGATAACTTTCTACAATTAAATTTTCCTGCCTGAACCGCAGTTAGCGTATCGGTAAAAAATGCCTGATGATAATATGAGTCCCACCGTTTCCCCGTTGCATCAGAATAGTTTACTGTAAATATCCTTTTCTCCAACCTACGATTCTTTTCCGGCAATGTTATCCCCAACTCACCAAGCAAATAATCATCAACGGAAGCCAGCAGGTCTTTGGCCTGTTGTTCTTTGACTTCTTTTTTCTTTACGGCTGCTTCCGTAATTTTCAGAATACGTTTGTCATGAATGATTGGAATGGAAAGCAAAGCCGGGTAATCCAATGCCGGACGTGTTCCACCGGTAGCCCGTCTGGATGCCAGTTTTTCGCCAATGTCGGAATTCAAAAAGGCAGCCAGTACTTTGCTTGTTTCCGGGCTGTCGGTTTTCATGACCACCATGTGCTGGTTTACATTGCCTTCAAAGTCTTCCGGTGCTACGGATGAAACGGCCATACGGCCTACTCCGGTAATTTTTATGAGCAGGTCGCCTTCCTTTACCTTGCTGCGGGCAAGCATGCCGTTGTGGGTTTCTTCATTGATGAATTTGACATTATCAAGTTTCAGCCTGCCTGCAGAGGTAAGGTTTTGTACACGCAGAAACGGGATGCCATTTTCCTTATCGGAATAGTATTTTTCGCTTTCGGTGGTTTTTGGGGTTGCTCCACTGGAAACGGCTTTAGCGTAATGAATAAGCTTTTGTGGATTTTTCTGCCAAACCTTTTCTTCCAGTTCCATCAGTTCAGGCACATAGTAAAATGGATCTAAACGCTTTTCTATCTGGCTTTTATTCACCAGAAAGACTTTGTTTTTGTCAATATTTTCCGATAACCGAAACGCTGTCATACCTTCTCCTTCTTTTCAATGTGTTCCACAAAGCGTTTCAGTTCCCGCCCGATTATTTCCAGTTCATTATTGCCGGTCAACCTTCCGGTGGCATCATAACCTATATCTTCGGCAATGGCCATGAATATGGGATAGTCGGCCAGTTCCTTTTGTTTTCGTTCAATGTATTGGTCTGCCAGTTCTTCTTTCAATTCGTTTATCCGTTGGCTGTACTCAGAACCGATCAAGGTTTTCCATTCTTTAAACGCATCCGTTTTTTCAATGGCTTTCTTGTCGTTTTCTCCGGTAGTATTCTCAAAACCGGTATGGTTTTTAATAACGTCTTTTTTCTCCTGGTCTAAGGCATCTACCTTTTCAAGGTAATCGTTTTCTGTTTTGATCTTTTCCTGCAAAGCCTTTTTGGTGTTGGAAACGGATTCGCTTTGCTTGTCGGATAGCTTGCGTAGAAACAACACCGAACTTTTTACACCTGCTCCCGTGTGCATGAAAGCCGTTTGCGGCATGGAAACCACTGCCACAATGCGATACCATTCTTCAAGCTGGTCTCGGATATCCTGTAAACTGCTGTTGGTAAGAATTCCATCAGGAATTACAATGGCCAGATAACCTCCCGGTTTCAGGAAATTACGACACTGCTCAATAAAGAGAACTTCTGTACTTTGTGTTGGTCGCTTTTTTACCGCACTGTTTTTAGTATCTAACCAGTCGGCTTCTTTCAATCCAAAATTGTATTGGTGCAGGTATGCTTTTTCGGTTTGTTTGATGGACGAACCAAAAGGCGGATTGGTGATGATGAAATTAAACGAGTTCTCTTTGAACCCTGTATTTCCTCTTTTCTCAATCAGCTTTTCACTTTTTAGTAAGCCATCTGCGGCAATTACATTGGTGTGCCCGTCATCATGAATGATCATGTTCATTTTGGCAGTACGGGCAATGCCTTCGTTGATTTCGATACCGTAAAGGTTGAATTGAGCAAAGTCATGCCAGTATTTGTAATGTTCAATACTGCCTTCGTCATAATACTCGGTTGCCTGTGCCCGCACTTTATCCAGTGCATAGAGAAGAAAACCACCACTTCCGCAGGAAGTGTCCAGAACACGCGAATCATTGGTGATCGGCAATGCATCCACAATAAACTTTACGATTGGTCGGGGCGTAAAATACTGTCCGAAATCACCCCTGAAATAAGAACCCATGAAAGCCTCAAATGCCCTTCCCTTACTGTCAAGGTCGGTTTTACTCAGGTTGATACCTTCAAGGTAGCCGACTACCGTTTTAATTTTTTGTGGTGTCAGCCGGATATCATCACCGAATACTTCCGGGTCTTTAGCCCGGCCTTGTTCGTAAATGTCTTTGGCGCGTTTGGCTAATTCCTTTTCTGTTTCGTTGGCAAAGGTTTGGAACAAATAGGGTTCTCCGTTTTTTCTCGGACGAAATTTCTTACTTTTCTCATCTATTGTGTATGTCTCATCCCAAATTTTACAGAAGATGAGCTTATCGAGTTCGTCAAATGCCTGTGAAGGATTCATTTCGCCTCCGGCCCAAAGCGAATTATGCGCCTGCTTAAAACGCCTGGTCAGTTCTTCTTCGGTAACTTTCTCAAGCTCAAAAAACTTTTGCTGACCGTAAGCCGGTTTGCCTCCATCATCTTCTGCAATGACAGATCCGCCCTTGACATATTTGTACTTAGCTAATTTGTCAACACCATATCCTGGAATATCGGGCGCATCTTTGCGGATGTCTTTTTCCTTGTTGAATTCAAAGTAAACATCCTTGATGCCGGAGGTAACCCAAATGAACTTGATATTTTTCGGTGTGGCATACGCATACGAAAAAGCCTGCTCAACGGCCTGCATAAATTCCTGTTCGGAAACTTCCTCTTTTTTGCACTCCACAATGATGTAAGGTTCAGTGCAGTCATCATCATTGTAAACAATGAGGTCAGCCTCACGAACTGATGCCCCCATAGTAACAGAAGAGTAAATGCGAATACGTGTCGCAGGATAGTTATAGACAAGGATAAGTTTCAGAAATGTTTCGGCCTGTACATGCTCTTCCGGGTTTGACCAACTGCGTTTTTTGTTCTGGTGAACGTAAGTAATGAAACGCTGTTCACTGTCAAATTTTATCAGTCCTTTTTCTATGCCTTGTTCGAGTAATTCCATACTTATTGTTTCTCCAGTTTCAGCCCTTTACAAACTTCTTTTAAAACCTCACCGGGGTCGGCATCAATCGCCAGGGCAATCAGGTAAAGTTCCCTTACTCTTAATTGGGTAGAGGTGTTGAGGGTCAGTTCGCTGATCCTTGATTTACTAATACCGGTTTTCTTGGCAATCTCCGCTTTACTGGCAGATTTTTTAGCCAAATATGCTCCGAGTTCCGTCATGATAATTTCTGATTTTCAAGACTCAAATTTAGAGTTATTTATAGATTGTTTAGAAAATCCGAACAAAAATTTGCGTGGAATCCAAAAAATAATTACCTTAGTCAAGAAAATTAAAACTATAGTTCTGATAAATAAAACTTAATAATATGAGCCGAACATACACCAAATCCGATCTTGAGCAGATCGTTTACACGCGACTGGAAAACCTCAGCGCCATGCATGACTTGCTAAATATCATGAAAGTTCAAAATGAGTTGTTACATAACGCCAATAAGAAACTGAAAGATGAAATTTCCGAGTTTAAGGAGAAGCAACACGTTTACCCTGCGCGAAAGCGGTCATCAAGTCGTAGTGTCCTGTAGGTGGGGAGTAAGCTTATCCCGCAAATTTTGGTGTCGTGTAGTAACTTGAGCAGGCGCATCAAAGCAGCAGTGCCGGGTGTTGTGTTTTCGGCGCCGGAAGGGGGCT
>CALAZZ010000006.1 GCA_937926515.1 uncultured Bacteroidales bacterium
TTTATACACATCAGCTTGCCCAGCGTGGAGAATTGCTTACGCATCACAAAGACCGTACTGTACTTAACTTGATGCAAGTGGATGTGTTGATCGAAAGAAACTTTAGTACTATTAGCCCCAATGCAACTCTTGGTGAACTAATTGAGGTCATTGCTAAATCCAAACGAAATATCTTTCCGGTGGTTGATGAACAATCTATTTTTCACGGACATATCTTGATGGATGACATTCGTAATATTATGTTCGATAACCAATTATATGATAAGAGGGTTACAAGCTTTATGGTGGCTCCACCATACATTATTCACCCAGACGAATCAATGGAAGAGATAGCTAAAAAGTTTCAGCTTTCAGAAAAATATAATATCCCGGTTGTGAGCGATGGAAGGTATATTGGCTATATTTCGCGTGCCAATGTGTTTTCAGCATATCGCAGTACACTCAGAGAGATGTCAGATGATTAGTGGATTGCTCATTAACTGTTTCCTATAAGACTTTTTTAAAAAACATACATTTGCACAAAATCTGTACGATGGACATTCGATCAATCATTCAAGAATCTATCGAAGTAAAAAATAAATTGTTGCAAGATGCACAGCAATTGCAAAACATTACTGAGATCACACAGCTCTGCATAAAAAGCCTGAAGCAAGATGGGAAAATATTGCTTTGTGGAAATGGAGGTAGTGCTGCTGATGCACAGCATATTGCAGCCGAACTCACAGGCAGGTTTAACTTTGACAGACCACCGCTCAATGCAGAAGCATTGCATGTGAATACATCCTATCTGACTGCTGTTGCAAATGATTATTCATTTGATGAGGTATACAGTAGAATGTTGGAAGCCATAGGTCGGCCGGGTGATGTGCTCATTGGGATCAGTACCTCAGGCAATTCCCAAAATATAGTAAATGCGATGCGTAAAGCCAGAGCAATCGGGCTGGTTACCATTGGATTAAGTGGGCAACATAGGGGTAAAATGCATCAATATTGTGATGCTTGTGTCAATGTCCCCGCTTCAAAGACAGCACGCATCCAGGAAATGCATATTTTGATCGGTCATATCCTGTGTGAGCTCATTGAATATGAAATGTTTGCAAAAAAGGATGATGAATAGCACCTTCCTGAAACAAATACAAAGTAACTGGACGTTGTTTCTGGACCGTGATGGGGTGATCAACCAACGGCTTCACGGTGATTATGTAAAGAGTATTTCGGAGTTTTATTTCCTTAAAGATGTTCCGGAGGCTGTTGCAATACTGAACCGGTTTTTTGAAAGAATCATTGTGGTTACAAACCAACAGGGTGTTGGTAAAGGTCTGATGACCAATTCTCAACTTGATATTATCAATGAATATATGAGGCATAAAATCCAAGAAGCCGGAGGGCATATTGATAAAATATACAGCTGCACCGACCTTTCTACTGATCCTATGAATTGCCGAAAGCCAAAAACGACGATGGCTGAATGGGCGAAACATGACTTTCCGGAAATTGATTTTTCTCGTTCTGTTATGATAGGTGATACGGAGACCGACCTCCTGTTCGGGCAAAACTGTGGTATGTACACGGTATTGATTGACCCTGAAATAAGAAATATTTCTGCAGATGCGATTTTTGCAAGCTTGATTGAATTTGCAATAACCGTTCAAAAGAATGCCAATTAAAGTTTGAATAAATCGTGAGCCCCATACTCATATTACTCATATTTCTGTCATATACCGCAGCATTGTTTTCAATCTCATTGATTACATCCCGAAGAGCTACTAATCTAAGCTACTTTCTGGGCAACAGACAATCACCCTGGCTTGTGGTAGCCTATGGCATGGTGGGAACCTCACTTTCAGGCGTGACTTTTATCAGCATTCCCGGATGGGTGGGCGACACTTACTTCTCCTATATGATGGTGGTATTCGGCTATGTTGTAGGCTATGCCGTTATCACAACCATTCTACTGCCGGTTTACTACAAAATGAAACTCACAACCATCTATACCTACCTGGAAGAACGATTCGGATTTTGGTCATACAAAACCGGCTCCTTTTATTTCCTTTTATCGCGTATTATTGGTGCGTCTTTTAGAATGTTCCTGGTCATTAATGTTTTGCAACTTTTTATTTTTGATTATTTTGGTATACCATTTTGGACCTCTGTATTGATATTCATGGTATTGATCACACTCTACTCCTTCAAAGGTGGTATTAAAACCATTGTTTGGACGGATATGCTTCAAACGACATTTATGCTTTTGTCTTTGATGATCACTATATATATCATACTGAACCAGTTGAATATAAATTTACCTGAAATGATCGCTGAGGTTAGCGAAAGAGGATATTCCAAAATCATGATTATGGATTGGCGACATGATCGGTTTTATCTGAAGCAATTTTTTAGTGGGATGTTTATTACCATTGTGATGACCGGTCTTGATCAGGACATGATGCAGAAAAATTTAAGTTGTCGAAATCTCAAGGATGCACAGAAAAACCTTAGCTTACTAAGTTTCATTCTTATTCCGGTAAATTTATTATTTATGTTTTTGGGCGCCAGCCTCTTTGTTTATGCATCTAAAATGGGCATTGCCATTCCTGAGCTTACAGATGACTTATTTCCAACACTTGCTTTTAATCATTTCGGTGCTTTAGCCGGCATAGTGTTCTTTCTTGGGCTGATTGCTGCAGCCTATTCTAGTGCTGATAGTGCCATAACGGCTTTAACCACGACTTTCACAATCGATTTTCTGGGTATCAACAGGCGTGATCACTTATCACAAAAAAATAAGATTCATTTACGATATAAAACACACTTTTTTATTACTTCTTTGATCATTTTAGTGATTGTCCTTTTCAGAGAGATTAATGATCAGGCAGTCATTGCAAAGCTATTCACCATAGCAGGATATACTTATGGCCCATTGCTAGGGTTGTTTGCATTTGGCCTGTTCAGTAATTATTCTTTGAAAGATCGGTATGTACCACTGGTTGCTATCCTTTCTCCATTGATCTGTTGGCTTTTAAGTAGTTTTTCAGAGCAGCTTTTTGGAGGATATAAATTTGGATTTGAGATACTGATAGTAAATGGTTTACTTACATTTGCAGGGCTTTTTCTTATCCGAAATAGCAAAATAAGAAACACTCTAGCCAATAAATAAAACAAACTTATTTATGAAAAATTTTCGTTTTGAAGCTCTATCCAAAACTTTTGATCGCCAGGTAATCCCTGTTGAATACCCTTCAAACAAAATATCTGATTTCTATGGAAGTATGGTCTTTAATAAGGGAACAATGAAGGAATACCTTACGCGCGAAGCATTTGATAGTGTGATAGATGCAATACGTGATGGAAAAAAGATTGACCGAAAGGTTGCCGATCAGGTGGCATCTGCCATGAAAGCATGGGCAATTAATAAAGGTGCAACCCACTATACACACTGGTTTCATCCACTGACAGGTTCTACTGCAGAGAAGCACGATGCATTTATCAGTCCGGATGCCAATGGGCTGGCTATTGAAACATTCCAGGGAAGTGAACTTATACAACAGGAACCTGATGCTTCGTCCTTTCCCAGCGGTGGCATTCGCAATACCTTTGAAGCCAGGGGATATACGGCATGGGACCCAACATCACCAGCATTTATTATGGAACAAACCCTCTGTATTCCAACGATTTTTGTGAGTTATACCGGAGAATCACTTGATTATAAAACACCGCTCCTGAAGTCGATCGTTGCGATTGATAAAGCAGCAGTTGAATTTTGCAGGCTGTTTGATAAGAATGTTAAAAAGGTAACACCGACTCTGGGTTGGGAACAGGAATATTTTTTGGTTGATTCAGCCCTTTTTGCGGCTCGTCCTGATCTTGTCTTGGCAGGAAAGACTGTTTTTGGTCATTCATCTGCCAAAGATCAACAATTACATGATCATTATTTTGGCACCATTCATAGCCGTGCACGTGCCTTTATGCGTGATCTGGAGATAGAAGCCCATAAACTTGGAATCCCTATCAAAACAAGGCACAATGAGGTCGCTCCCAGTCAGTTTGAGTGTGCACCGGTTTACCAGGACGTTAATGTGTCAGTAGATCAAAATCAGCTGTTAATGCACCTACTGGATAAAGTATCCCGTAAACACCATTTTAAAGTATTGCTGCATGAAAAACCTTATGAGGGGGTTAATGGAAGTGGAAAACACAACAACTGGTCATTGGCTACTGATACGGGCATCAACCTGCTGTCGCCAGGAAAAACAAGCCTCGAAAACCTGCGATTTGTGGCATTGCTTGTAAACATTCTTAAGGCCTTATTCACCCATGAAGGTCTTGTTCGGGCAAGTATTGCTTCAGCCAGTAATGACCTGCGACTGGGTGCCAATGAAGCACCTCCGGCAATTATTTCGGCATTTATAGGTGAACAACTCACGAAGACGCTGGATGAGATCGAAAATATGCCTTCGCATAAAGCCATGAATAGCAACTCAGGTCATGAAAATCATATAAATATACCTCGTATTCCTGAGATATTGCTTGACAATACGGACCGAAACCGTACCTCTCCATTTGCGTTTACCGGTAACAAATTTGAGTTTAGGGCAGTTGGCTCATCTGCCAACACAGCCAAACCCATGATCATGCTTAATACCATTGTAGCCGATCAGCTCAACCAGTTTGTACAGAAAGTGAACCAGCTCGCAAATTCAAACAAATTTAAGCGACAAGATGCCATCTTTGAATTAATCAAGGAATATATTAGAGATTCGAAACTCATTCGTTTTGAAGGAAATAGTTATAGTGAGGAATGGAAAATTGAAGCAGCTCAACGAGGGTTGTCCAATCATGCCAACACTCCAGACGCGATCAAAGCCTACCTCTCACCAGCTTCGGTGGAGTTGTATGAACGGAACAAGATATTTACAAGACGGGAACTTCTGGCAAGGCATGAGATCAAATTGGAAAAATATGTATATAAAATTCAAATTGAAGCCCGCTTAATTGGTGATTTGGCCATAAATCATATTATCCCTACAGCTATTAAATATCAAAATACACTGATAACAAATACAAAAGGCTTAAAAGAAGTGCTTGATTCTAAGACTTATGTGAAACTTAGCCGCAACCAAATTCAGAGCATTAAGGAAATTTCAGAGCATATTGCCAAAATAAAAATGTATGTTGAAGAAATGATCAATGAACGTAAAATTGCAAATAAAATGGAGGTGATTGAGGAAAAAGCACATGCTTATTGCTACAAAACCAGGCCGTATTTTGACAAAATCAGATATCATACTGACAAACTGGAACTGCTGGTGGATGACCAACTATGGCCTTTGCCCAAATACCGTGAATTGTTGTTTATAAAGTAAATAAACAGTCTGAGTTGCACCGAATAATTGGTATAGAACACTTTTTTGATCGACAAAGGAAGGAATGCGAATTATTCTGATTATTTTTGATAAATAAACCTCTCAATCGAATACATATGAGCAAATTTAATTTGATAGGACTTTGCTTGGCATTCCTCATTATTGCTTTTCCGTTTTTAAATGCATTTGGACAGATTACCGTAACACCCATTAAGGGAGGTAAAAGCCAGGAAAGTCCCGGGTTTTATTACGCTTTGCCCCGCAATTACATTAAAATAGATTTTATTTTTGAGAAAAATCAGCGATACAAGGGCCCATATGCTGATTTTACCTCCCGTATATTGGGTGTTGATGATTATATAAAACAGGATGAAACCCGGTATACGATTTTAGATGTGATCATCAGTGTACATACAGAACCGGACCCTGAAGCTTATTATTTTATCGAATTTGATGAACGCAGTTCACGGGATATCCGAACTATGGTATTCAGCATGCAGCCTGATGGGATCCTCATGGCTGTCGATGATGTAGATCAGCATTTTGCACAACCCCAAACTACCATTGAAAAAACATTTGTCAATGCTCCTGAAACCAAACGTTTTAATTATTTCGCTGAGCGCAATCTCTATCAACGTATAGATACTATTGTTCGTCGGATAACCATTGATACAACCGTTATTCGCCGTAATATACTTCAATCATCCTGGGTTGACCGCAACCCAGAGCAAAAAGCCCGTGCCGCTGCCGATCATATTCATAGAATTCGTGAAAGCAGATACAACCTTATCAGTGGTTACCAGGAGATAAACTATGGACAAAGCATCGTTTACATGGATCAACAATTGCTTGAGCTTGAAAATGAATACCTTAGCCTCTTTCTAGGTAAAGAATTTCGTAGCATCGAAGAATATACCCATTATTACCTGCCTGAAAAAGGCAAAACAGGCATGCAGGCATTGCTCCGGTTTTCTGAAACAAGTGGTTTTGATAACGGACAAAATAGGGGAGAGCAAATACAAATTAGGCTTGAACCAACCGGAAATACGGAATTGATAGCCCCCGAAAACAGAAACCTTGGCAACATCAAGCTCACAAACAGTTTATATTATCGTATACCTGAATATGTAGAGGTATCACTGATGATTAATGGCACTTTATGGACAAAGCAGCGATTACCAATTAGCCAGATGGGGGTCTTGTCCGTTGCACCCGTAACCAGGAACCTGATGATATTTGATCCTGAAACCGGAGGAATCAGGACACTTAAAAGGGATTAGGAATTACAACAGCATCATAATTTAGGATTGGATTTATGACGTATTTTATCCCTGTTATACTTTTTTTCAAGGTTGGCCTCAAAAGCTTCATTTAAATTGATACCGGTTTGATTAGCAAGGCAAATCAACACAAAGAGTACGTCGGCCATCTCATCAGCAAGATTAATTTCTTCATCAGTTTTTTTATATGATTGGTCCCCAAACCTGCGAGCCATGATGCGTGCTACTTCTCCAACTTCCTCCATGAGTAAAACTGTATTGGTGAGCTCACTGAAATAACGAACACCTATTTCTTTTATCCAAATGTCAACGCTACGCTGTGCCTGATCGAGTGTCATAATTCAATTATTTTGATTAATCTCAATAAGATTTGATCCTGAAATACTGCCGTATGCAAATATGGAAAACATTTTAAAAGCATTGGCAGCATTCTGGTTATATTTGCAAAAAAAAAGATTGAACCGGATCTCCAGCACCAAGCCAACTTTCAGGCTGATAGCTAAAACCACCTCCGGCCTTGAGGATGTCCTCGCCACCGAGTTGAGGCAGTTGGGTGCTACCAAGGTTGAGATACTGCAGCGTGCCGTAAGTTTTGAGTCGGATAAAAGGCTGATGTATCAGGCTAATTATAGGCTGAGGACGGCTTTAAGGATTCTAAAACCGATTGCAGTTTTTCGGGTGAATAATGAAACTCAACTCTACGATCAGGTTCAAAAAATCTCATGGCCGGAATATCTTACTCCGGAACAAACTATTGCAATTGATGCTGTTGTAAGTGGCAAGGTATTTACTCATTCGCATTACGTAGCTTTAAAAACAAAAGATGCCATTGTGGATCAGTTACGCAACAAATTTGGGAAGCGCCCTTCGGTTGACGTAGTTGACCCTGATTTACGTCTGAATGTGCATATAGCAGTGGACCAATGTACCCTGTCGATCGACAGTTCAGGTACTTCACTGCATAAGCGGGGTTACAGATCAGCTGTCGATAAAGCACCCATAAATGAAGTTCTGGCTGCCGGACTGATTCAGTTGTCAGGTTGGAAGGCTGACAGCCATTTTGTAGATTGCATGTGTGGATCAGGAACCATCCCGATTGAGGCGGCCATGTATGCCATGAAAATTCCTGCCGGATACTTTCGAAAGGAGTTTGGGTTTGCACGATGGCCTGATTTTGATAAGCGATTGTGGCAAGATGTGGTTACTGAAGCCAATGATGAAATAAATGAATTTGGATTTGAAATTATTGGTTCCGATCGTTCAAATAAAGCCATCGATATAGCCAGGCAAAATACCAGGCAAGCTCATTTGCATAAGGATATCAAGCTTTTCCGCAAACCTATGGATGAAATTGAGCCACCCACAGAAGGGGGAGTGGTGATCATTAATCCACCTTATGGGGAACGTTTGGAAGAAAAGGACCTTGTTGCATTGTATAAGCATATTGGAGATACATTTAAAAAGAATTTCCAGGGTTATAAAGCCTGGGTTATAAGCAGTGATATTCCACTGCTTAAACAAGTGGGATTGAAACCATCACACAAAATAAAAGTTTATAATGGCCCTTTGGAATGCCGCTTTGTTTGCTTCGATATATTTGGAGGAAGTTATCGTAATATGAAGAAACACAAAGCAAAGTAAAAAGATTAGAATAATCGAAGAATTCAACTGATAATCAATAAATAACCATCACAGTACCCCTTTTGTTGACATCAAAACCTTCAAGGCTGGTATAGTTTAAAGAATATATATACACTCCTTTTGGTACCAATTCACCCTTAAACGTTCCATCCCAACCATGGTTGAATTCACGGCTTTCAAATATGAGCTCACCCCATCTGTTGTATATCTGCAGCAAATAATAACGTTCAGGGCCAAAATACGTGGTTGTAGGTTTAAATACCGCATTCACTGAATTTAGGCTTAAGGGGTTAAATGCATTGACATCGCCAAATCCAGGATCATCTTCAAATGATACCCTGGTAACATTTGAATTAGAACTTAATTGTGCTGGAGGGATCAATCCATTGTCGGATTCAATTGCACGAACAAAATACGAAATGCTGCCTCCTTTTTCCTGATCACTTAAAAGGGTCAAATCCTCAGTGTATTCAAATATGGTCCCCGGAATTACATCAATCATTTCAAAAGTATCTTCTCCGGGCAGTTTTCTGTAAATTTCATATTGATCCACTGGCCAGCCTTCGTATTGGTTCCAGCTCAAACTAGCCTGGTCGGAATCGTTTATTTCAACAGACAACAACATTGTACGATGAATGTTGGGGTCACGTAACTCATATGTGCACTGGTCATTCACTCCAAATTGATAATAATAAGCAGTTTGATCCGCCAGTGCAGTGGCATCGGTTAAGATGGTGTTGCCGGAAGATGGGATTGGATATTCACCTAAAGCAGTGACAGCTTGGGGCGACTGATCAGAACGGAAAACCAACACATCCTCGAGTTGTACACTTATATCCAACTCAACTGTCAATTCAACCTCGTTGTCCGGAGTTACAGATACAGCTAACAGGTTGTAGAATGCTGGCATGGGATATGTTTCAGCAGTGATCTCCCGGCGACACGAATGACTTTCCTGACCATCTCCATGAACGGCAGCAACATAATAGCGATAGGTGCTACCTGGATTTAACCCTGAATGACTGTAGGCATATATATTAGTTCTGGAAGGGGAGGGGTTTTCATAGGTGCTCTCATCTCGCACCAATGTTAATTCCTCCCTGCTAAGGTCGGCGACCAATTCATAACTGCCGGAGCCATCTTCTTGCACATATATCCTGTAACGGCCATCATCGTCATCATTTGTGCCGGGTATTTTTGGGGTAAATGCCGTCCATTCAATGGTAGAGGTACGGGCACATACTTGATAATCTATTATATCCGAAAGGTATATCGTTTGCATTTCCGCGCTTGGCAGACTATTTACCCCATCCAGGATAGAACGTACGGTGTAAATATTTCTCTCATCACATGCATTATTGGGTTGTATGTGAACGTATTGTCTTAGATCTCCATCCATAATAATTTCCAATGGCTGAAAGCCTGTATCTCCACCTGTATCGCGATAAATCCAGATCTCGATCAGAAACCCATCCACCTCAGGAGCCCCGTCAGGCATTGCCCAGTTGATGATCACATTACCGTTTTCATCAATACTGACATTTTCAATTATTGGCTGTCTGTTCTGGGCCTCAATGGTCGTTTCGGCCACAAAACCAAAGCAAATTGAAACAACAAGCAATAATAATCTGAAGTTTATCATAGAGATATGTTTCCGCTTCTCTTTAATAGCACAAAAATAGGAAGAATTAATTCATGCTAAATATCCTGAAATGAGGTCCCAGCCATCAGTGAGATTACCTGGTTATTCATCTCTGCCAACCACCACTGTGAGCATAGCTTCTGGGTCAAGGTAGGTTCGTGCCATTTCGAGCAGCTCTTCCGCTTCCACATCCTGAATACCTCGATATGATCTTTCATAATAGTCCATGCCTTCATCCAGATCGATAATCGTTTTCAACCTCTCGGCCAGGGCGTAAGGTCCATCCAGACTTCTCAAAAATTGGCCGTACAAATAATTTTTAACCAGGGATAATTCTTCAGTACTGATCACTTCATGACGTAAACGGTTTATTTCTTTATATATTTCATCCAGAGTAGCCTTTGTAACCTCTGCTCCAACTTCAGTTATGATCTGCATGATAGCCGCTTTCCGAAAAGCTGCGATTTGTGAATAAATACCGTAGGTATAGCCCTTATCCTCCCTGATGTTGCTCATCAATCTCGAACCAAAATATCCGCCAAATACAGTGTTCAATACCAATAATTTAGGAAAATCCGGATGTTCACGATTCACCAGGGGTTTTCCCATGAAGATTGCAGACTGCAATGAATTAATTAATTTAGATCGAAATATCCCAGGTGTAAAGTCCGTATGCTGATCAAATGATTTAATATTATCATGATAACCCCATTCATCACCAAAAGTATCTTCTAGCCTGGCCAAGTGCTTATCATTGACAGGCCCGCTTACAATCATCCGGCAATTTCCAAAGTGATAATGCTGATGATGAAATTGCTTTAGATCATCTACACTTAACTGATCAAAATCAGTTAGTTCTGCTATCTGACCATAAGGGGTATTTTCACCAAATATTTTCTTATTGAACAGCTTACGTGCAATATGCCTAGGTTTTTGGTCATTTATAGCAAAGATGTTTTTCTGTTTACTGTTTACAAGCAAAAAATCGCTTGGTGAAAACCGTGGTGTAGTCACCATACTTCTGATCAATGGAAGCAAATAATTGAAATTCTTTCGTAAACAAAATAAGGTAAGCCATGCATTATCTTTGTCAATCGAAAGGTCGATATACGAACCATGGTAGTCAAGTTTGGCAGATAACCTTTGGCTACTCCACTTCAAGTTGCTTTCTTTCAGCATAATATTTGTTGTGCCTGCCTCCAGCATCTTTTTCTGAAAGGCTGAGCCGGCATTAAAAATCAGGTCAAGGCGCATTGCCTTGTACGAATCATTAGTAAACTGGTACACTGGTATGCCATTTGAAAGGACGCAATATCCAGGCCGGTTTATTTTTAACTGATTCAATCTCCTGATATCAGGGGCTTCTATTCGGTCTAACATAGGTTTTGATTTAGTTGTGTTTGTTGGATAAGTAATAAAGTACCGAACTGTTTGATTCTGTGAATATCTGATTTGAAACTTCCATGATCTCATTTTCTTTTACAGCCCTGTAACTATGTTCAAGGCTGTTTATGAGGTTAATATTTCCAATTAGTTCGTAATAGCAAAGATTCATGGCTTTATTCAAAACGGAAATATTGGAGAAAGCTATAGCAGAAAGAACCTTGTTTTTGACTTTCCGTAGTTCAGTAGATCTAAGGAGCTCATTTTTCAATTCATCCACTTGTTTTGTCAACAAGTTTTCTGCATGTTCAGGATCAACCCCGGGATGAAGTTTACCACTGATGATAAACAAGCCCGGGTCAAGGTCACCGGTAATATAAGCATTGATCTCTGAAAACATTTTCTTGCGTCTTACCAGCTGCTGATGCAATCGAGAGGATGAACCGGAACCAAGTATGTCCGAGACCAAGTCTGTTGCATAAAAGAAAGGGTCATTGCGGGCACCGATATGCCATGCTTTGTACAAAGCTGATGCAGGTACATCCCGCCTTACAACCAGTTTTTGTTTTTCGGTCTGGATGGGTTCCTGAGGCAAATCGCGTTTTGGTCTGCTTCCAGATGGAATTGAGCCAAACCACTTATAAGCCATCTTTTTAGCCTCTTCCACTTCAATATTTCCGGCAACTGCTACAATTGCATTTGATGGATGGTAATAATTGCTGTAAAAATTTACGACATCTTCCAGTTTGGCATTCGTGATATGATCTGGCGTTTTACCAATCGTGTTCCAGTGGTAAGGGTGAACTTTGTAGGCCAAAGGCTTAAGCAGCAGCCATACATCGCCGTAGGGCTGGTTAAGGTAATTCTGTCTGAATTCTTCAACCACAACTTGACGTTGAACTTCAAGGCTTTTCTCTGAGAATGCAAGCTCAAGCATACGGTCTGATTCAAGCCAGAATGCGGTTTCAAGATTCTCGGCCGGAAGCGTCAGATAATAGTTTGTATAATCACTGTTGGTGAAGGCATTGTTATCGCCCCCGGCTCGTTGCAAGGGCTCGTCATATCGGGGAATGTGCTTCGAACCACCAAACATAAGATGCTCGAAAAGATGTGCGAAACCGGTTTTATCGGGCTGCTCGTCCCTGGCACCAACATCGTAGAGAATATTCATAGCAACAAGGGGAGTGGTTACATCGCGATGTATGATAAATCGCAATCCGTTATCAAGTGTAAATCTGTCAAAATGAATCATAAGTAAATTGTTAAGTGCTGAAGTCTATAAAAGCTGATTGCATGATTGATTTTGCAAAGCTAAAACATATTTTTAGGGTGTATTAGTTGTATCTTTCAAGTAGTATGATACGTTTATCAAATCTATTATCAAAATCACCCAAACTTAAAAAACAGATAAACAGTAGGGAAAAATCACTAAATTTGTTTGGTTATTGTCTTAATGTATTAAACTCTAAATTTGAAGTATTTATGAAAAGGGATGAGCAAGTATTTGAACTAATCAGGAAAGAAAAGGAAAGACAAACACACGGTATCGAGCTGATTGCATCAGAAAATTTCGTGAGTGATCAGGTGCTGGAAGCAATGGGCTCAGTGCTGACCAACAAATATGCAGAAGGCTATCCCGGTAAGCGCTATTATGGAGGCTGTGAAATAGTTGACCAAACTGAACAATTGGCTATCGATCGGGCCAAAGAGTTGTTCAATGCTGAATATGCAAATGTGCAGCCACACTCTGGTGCCCAGGCTAATATGGCAGTTTTCCTAAGCTGCATCAAGCCAGGTGATACCTTTATGGGACTCGATCTGTCGCATGGCGGTCATTTATCGCACGGCTCTCCGGTTAATTCATCCGGAATTTTGTACCGGCCTGTAGCTTATGGTGTTGATGAATCAACAGGCGTTATAAATTACGATAAAATGGAAGAAGTCGCACTAAAAGAACGACCAAAGCTCATCATTGCCGGTGCTTCTGCCTATTCACGCGATTGGGACTATGAGCGAATGCGTGATATTGCTGATCAGGTTGATGCAATACTTATGGCAGATATTTCGCATCCATCGGGCCTAATTGCCAGAGGATTGCTTAATGATCCTGTAGATCATTGCCATATTATCACTACCACAACACATAAAACATTGCGTGGTCCACGTGGTGGCCTGATTGTGATGGGAGAAGATTTTGAGAACCCTTGGGGTCTGACAACGCCCAAAGGAGAAGTCAAAATGATGTCGGCATTACTGAATTCAGCCGTATTTCCCGGAATACAGGGTGGCCCCCTCGAACATGTGATCGCCAGTAAGGCAGTTGCTTTTGGCGAAGCACTTTCCGATGAATACTTCAACTATATCCTACAGGTAAAAAAGAATGCGGAGGTTATGGCTAAAGCTTTCGTTGACAGGGGTTATCATGTGATTTCGGGTGGTACCGATAATCATCTAATGCTCATTGATCTAAGGACAAAATTCCCAAATATCACAGGTAAACTTGTTGAAAACACATTGGTTAAGGCAGACATAACCATTAATAAAAATATGGTTCCTTTTGACAGCCGCTCGCCTTTCCAAACCTCCGGATTGCGTGTCGGTACACCGGCCATCACTACACGTGGTCTTAAGGAAGAACATATGGAACCCATTGTTGAACTGATCGACGAAGTGATCAGTAATATAGAGGATGAAAAGGTCATACAAATGGTGAAAGGAAAAGTGAATCAATTGATGGATCAATTTCCTTTGTTCTACTGGTAATTAATTTTGAATACTATATGGAGCATGACTGTCAATCAGTCAGAAACATGGTATACGTGAGCAATATAGATCTTTTAACAAAAGGGTGGGGGTGAGAAAATTCAGTTTGATGCTGAATTTAAAACAGTCCATACATCAGGCGGCCAATCATAAAATAAATGAACAAGCCAATAATGTCGTTGGAAGTGGTGATGAACGGTCCGGTTGCAAGTGCCGGGTCGATTTTGAATTTGTGAAGTGCAAGTGGAACAAATGTCCCAAAAACTGATGCAAACAAAATAACCGTAAGCAAGGAAACACTCACAGTCATGCTTAGCGGAAGGGAGGGTGCAAAAAACAATGCATATCCAAGTAAAAGGCCTGAACAAACAAGTCCGTTGATCAAACCAACAGAAAGCTCTTTGAACAAGCGGGGTACAATACCTCCGGTTAATGTGTTGTTGGCAAGTGCCTGAACGATGAGGGCAGAGGATTGCACACCTACATTACCTGCCATTGCTGCAATAAGCGGCATAAAAAATGCCATTTCAGGATATATACTGATCTGTTCCTCATAGTTTGCAATGACCCTGGACCCGATAATTCCGCCAAAAAGTGCCACAATTAGCCAAAAAAGCCTACCATGTGTAAGTTCCCAAATCTTGTCTGAGGTTTCAATATCATGGCTAATACCCGACATCAATTGATAATCTTTATCTGCTTCATCCTTAATGAAATCAACCACATCATCTATAGTAATGCGTCCAATCAGCCGATCCAATTCATCAACAACAGGTAATACCACAAGGTCATATTTATTCATGATCTGGGCCACTTCCTCTGCCTTTTGGTGAGCTTTTACTGAAATAATATCTGTGGTATACAAATCGGAAATTTTATCCCGTGGTGAAGCGATCAAAAGGCTTTTAAGGGAAAGTAAACCCATCAAAACGTTATCATCGTCAACTACATAAACAGCATAAACATGCTCAACTTCAGCAGCTTGTGACCTCATTTCCCGTATACAGGTTACCACATGCCAGCTGATATTGACTTTGACAAGCTCTTTTGCCATCAGCCCACCGGCTGTATCTGCAGGGTAATAAAGCAAATCAGCTATATTCTGGGCCTGTTGCCTGTCAGTGATTTGTGAAAGTACCTCCACACGAACATCACCCGGCAATTCATTGATCAGGTCAGCTGCATCATCCGAATCCAGGTTATGGATCAAATCGCGGGCAATCTCTGTGGTGGAAAAAGAATTAACAAAACGTTCACGAACATCTTCTTCAAGTTCCATCAGCATTGCCGCAGCTTCTTCCTTGTCAAGTAGATGGTAAATGTATTTGGCCTCATCCAGGCTTAATTCATCAAGTATTTCGGCTATATCAGCAGGATACATTTCAGTCAGGATAGGAATCAAAAACTTATGATTGTTATCCTCAATAGCCTTTCTAATATCCTCCAGATCGATATGTTTAATATTTGATGCCATAGCAAAGTAGATTTGGAATCGTTAAGAACCAGGATAAAGCAATTGAGCTACGTTGATCAATAACTTTGTAGCGTGTTGCGAAGATAAGTATTCGGACTTGAAAGAGATAGAAAAAAATTGAAAAATAGATTAAATCTTAATTAGGGAGCTAGTTGATAATCTATCATAATTAATATTATGTTAAATAGGATATTCAAAAATACAGCCCTACTCCGAAGTAAGGCTGTATCCAATGATTAATTATCTAATTGTTCTAATTTTTCTGTTTCCTTAAAACGGATGTAAATGGTGCGAAGTACATGCACAGTTTCTTCGTCCTCAGGATTCATTTCGTATGCTTTTTCCAAAAGCGGAACTGCTTTACGTATAATGACATTGGCCTCTTCAGTAAGTTCTTCGTATTTCTCAGTTTCGCTAAGTGGTAAGTCGTTGGCAATTACCTGTATCTTATTTGACTCATTGATGTACAACGCACCCAAATTATAGATTGCATCATAGTAATTTGGCTCTATCTCAATTGCTTGTTGATAGTAACTTTCAGCCAATTCTACATCGTACATTTCTTCATTGGTTTCGTCACCATAGATTGTGCCGAGAACAAAATATATGGTATAATTTTCAGGATCTTGTTCAACGAGCATTTTAAGGTCGTCAACAACCTTTTCACCTTCACCGATAGCAAGGTACGCATTGATTTCTTCAAGCAACAAACCGGGATCGTTGGGGAATTTTTCACGGCCTTTATTTATATACTCCAGCATTTTATCACGATCGTCCAAACCCCTGTATGCAGCAGCAAGGTTTCTATATATCTCAGCTTCATCAACGCCAATATCCTGCACCTGGCCATAAAGCTCAATCGTTTTTTCATGCAATTCTCCCCTTGCAGCAGCCATAGCTGCGTTGATGATAGCCAGTGTATCGACCATTTCAATGTCCTGTGCCACATCGTATGACTTCATAAATAGATTTGATGCATTTTCAAAGTCGGTCATATTAAAGGATTCTACAGCTTGCTCAAAATACAATTGACCAATGGCTTGAATTCTGGGAAGAATTTCCACGCTTTTGTTCAACCGGTCTTTCTCATCGAGTTCCATTGCCCGCATTAAGGAAGCATGTGCTTTTTCAAGTGATTGATCATCAAGATGCTTATATTCTTCAGAAAGAAAAATATTTAAATAGATGATACCCCTGTACATCCAGGTGGTGGCATCATCGCGAGTGCGATCGTGTTCAATGGCTTTGTCAATGGACTCACGTGCTTTATCAAATTCACCATTGCGGTTGTAATTATAGGCATTTGTGCGTTCCATACGCTGCGCCATGAGGCTTGTTGCTGTGATTAACAGGGCCAGCAAATAAATAATCTTTTTCATTTGTATGGTTTTTAGGTGTTAGTAATATAAATCATGTATCCTAAGTTCCCAATATCGTGCCAGTTATATTGAAAAAATATATATTATTGAATATCAGGATCTAGTGATTCATTTTCGCTTGTGCTTTCATACTCTTCATTGATGGTATCAATTTGGTTATCTTCACTAATGGCTTTAACCTTTGTAACAGCAGCGATTTGATCGTTAGCACGCAAATCAATCAATTTAACGCCCTGTGTAGCGCGTCCCATGACCCGTAATTTGTCTACGCCAATACGAATCAAAATGCCAGACTTGTTGATGATCATTAGGTCATCAGTATCTTCAACAGCCTTAATGGCAATAAGATTTCCTGTTTTTTCGGTAATGTTTATGGTCTTAACGCCCTTACCTCCTCTATTGGTAACCCTGTAATCATCTATTAATGAGCGCTTTCCATATCCATTTTCAGAAACTACAAGTACATTGTTGTTTCCATTTTCAACACAAAGCATTCCAACCACTTCATCTTTCTCATTTGCCAATGTGATACCTCGAACACCGGATGCATTGCGCCCCATTGGCCTGACGTTTGTTTCGTTGAACCTTATTGCCCTGCCTGACCGCAATGCCATCATTACCTCATTGGAGCCATTGGTGAGTTTGACTTCAATCAGCTCATCCCCTTCCCTAATTGTTATAGCATTGATACCATTCTGACGCGGTCGTGAATAAGCCTCAAGATTTGTTTTTTTGATCACCCCTTTTTTTGTACACATGATCAAGAAGTTATTCTTGATATATTCTTCGTCTTTAAGGTTATTAACATTTACATAGGCCTTTACCTTATCATCAGGGAGGATATTAATCAGATTTTGTATTGCTCTTCCTTTGCTGGCTTTGGTTCCTTCTGGAATTTCGAATACACGCATCCAAAAACATTTTCCCTGCTCGGTAAAGAACAACATATAATTATGATTTGTAGCTACATACAAATGCTCAATGAAATCCTCATCACGGGAATCGGAGCCTTTTGCACCTTTACCACCCCTGCTTTGGCGTCTGTATTCACTAAGCGGCGTGCGTTTTATATACCCAAGATGTGATATGGTGATCACAACCGGTTCATCCGGAATGGTATCTTCAACACGGAAATCATCCGCTGAATACACAATAGATGATCTTCTAACGTCACCATATTTCTCTTTCAATTGTAGCAACTCATCCTTAATTATTTCATATCGCATGCTTTCGTTACCCAGAATCTCTTTGAGATTTTCAATTAGGTTCATGATCTCCTGGTATTCTTGCTTGATCTTATCCATTTCCAGGCCGGTAAGACGTTGCAATCGCATATCGAGTATTGCTTTCGCCTGAATTTCGGAAAGTTTAAAAGTTTCCATCAGTCCTGCACGTGCTATATCAGGTGTGCCGGATGCTTTTATTAGGGCGATCACTTCGTCTATATTATCAATTGCAATAATCAGACCTTCAAGTATATGTGCTCTTTTTTCAGCTTCGTTAAGTTCATATTGTGTCCTTCTGACAACAACCTCATGACGATGCTCAACAAAATAATGGATTAACTCCTTGATATTTAGCGTTCGAGGGCGGCCCTTTACCAATGCAACATTGTTCACACTGAAAGAGGTTTGCAAAGAGGTCATTTGGTATAGCTTGTTTAAAACTATATTCGGGACTGCATCTTTTTTTAGGTCATATACAATACGCAAGCCTGTCCGGTCCGATTCGTCTCTGATATCAGCAATCCCATCAAGTTTTTTCTCATTGATCAGATCGGCAGTTTTTTTAATCATATCAGCCTTATTGACCATATAAGGTATGCTGGTCGCAATAATTCGTTCCCGGCCATTGACCTCCTCAAATATTGTTTCACCTCTCATCATTACCCTGCCCCTACCTGTTTCGAAGGCCTCTTTTACACCTTCATAACCATAAATGATACCTCCGGTAGGAAAATCAGGGGCTTTGATGTATTGCATTAATTCAGAAATGCTTATGTCCCTGTTGTCAATAAATGCCATAATACCTTCCACGACTTCCGTCAGATTGTGTGGTGGCATATTGGTTGCCATACCAACTGCAATACCACTGGCTCCATTTACCAACAGGTTCGGGAGCAAGGCAGGCAATACAGTTGGCTCATTGAGGGAGTCGTCAAAATTCAGCTGAAAGTCCACTGTGTTCTTATCGATATCTGCCAGCATTTCTTCTGCTATTTTGCGCAACCGTGCTTCAGTATAACGCATTGCGGCCGGGCTGTCTCCATCTATTGAACCAAAGTTACCTTGTCCATCAACGAGGGGATACCTTAATGACCAGTCCTGTGCCATGCGAACCATGGCATCATAAACAGATGTATCGCCATGAGGATGATATTTACCAAGCACCTCTCCCACTATTCTGGCCGATTTTTTATAGGATCTGTTGGAAAGCACACCCAGGTCGAGCATACCATAAAGCACACGCCTGTGAACAGGCTTTAGTCCATCACGCACATCAGGTAAAGCCCGTGATACGATCACTGACATCGAGTAATCGATGTAAGCTGATTTCATCTGACTCTCGATGTTTACCTTTACAATCTTTTCACCTTCAAAATTCTCTTCCATTCAGCAAATTACTTAATTAAATACAGTTTTTTTCAAAAGGATACAAAGGTACAAAAAAGACACTTTGCGTCTACTTGATTAATAGTAAAAACATGATTAGTTTCAACAGGCAAGTGTTAATAATTCTGTCTTTCGAACAATCTTGGACTGGTTTTTGTTTTTAGATTTGAGACGTCAAAAAAAAATGCAGCGGTGTACCCTATTTGACACCTTAATAATTTTAGACTTACTTTTACGTTTTATTTACAGCACAGAAATTGATAAAAAGAGTTTATGGATGCTAAATTTTCACCACGGGTCAGGGACATACTTACTTACAGTCATGAAGAAGCCATCCGTCTGGGAAACAATTATATAGGCCTTGAGCACTTATTTTTAGGTATGGTCAGAGACGGAGAAGGAAAAGCATTGCAAATATTGCGTTTTCTTGGAGTTGATATAGAAAACTTTCGTAGAAAGATTGAAAATTCTATTCGTAATTCAAATCCATCGGAGAGCAATATGACAAATATCCCTTTGATGAAACAAGCAGAGAGGGCACTGAAGTTTACATATATTTTAGCAAAAGAATTCAAGAGTGAATTGATCAAAACCGAACATTTGCTTTTGGCCATCATACGGGACAAGAATAATATCGTATCACAAAACCTTGATCTCGAGGGTGTTGATTATGATACTTTTAAAAATGAACTAACCTATATGCTTACGGGTGAAGCTACTAAAGAAGAGAAATTCGAAACACCCCGATCGGAATTTCCTGGCGAAACGGAAGACGATGAACCCCGCATGCATACCGGAGGTGCAACAAAGAAAGTTTCAGAAGGAAAATCAAAGACTCCGGTATTGGATAACTTTGGGCGAGATCTGACCCGGTTGGCTGAAGAAAACAGGCTAGACCCAATTGTAGGCAGAGAAGTTGAGTTGGAGCGTGTCGCGCAGATTTTAAGCCGAAGGAAAAAGAACAATCCTATTCTTATTGGTGAACCGGGCGTTGGTAAATCAGCCATTGCAGAAGGTCTGGCATTAAGAATTGTACAACGAAAGGTATCCAGAGCCTTGTTCAACAAGCGGATCATTATGCTTGACCTGGCCTCATTGGTTGCCGGCACCAAATATCGCGGGCAGTTTGAAGAACGTATGAAAGCCGTACTAAATGAACTCGAGAAAAATCCGGATATCATCCTCTTTATTGATGAAATCCACACTATTGTTGGTGCGGGTAATGCAAGTGGATCTCTTGATGCTTCAAATATGTTTAAACCTGCACTCGCAAGGGGTGAATTACAATGTATTGGAGCTACCACACTGGATGAATACAGGCAATACATTGAAAAAGACGGTGCGCTAGAACGCCGGTTTCAAAAAATTCTAATCGACCCGACTTCAGCTGATGAGACGGTTGAAATCCTTAATAATATCAAGGAGAAATATGAGGATCATCATCTGGTTAAATATGAACCGGAAGCGATCGAAGCTTGTGTGAAACTTACGATCAGGTATATCAGTGACAGGTATTTGCCCGATAAGGCAATTGATGCCTTGGATGAAGCCGGAGCCCGGGTACATATTAATAATATTCACGTACCTACCGAAGTGATTAACCTGGAGAATGAAATTGAGGAGGTGCGGAATAAAAAGACACAGGCTATTCAAATTCAGAAGTTTGAGGAAGCTGCTACTTTTCGTGATAAGGAAAAACGCTTGCAAGAGACCCTTGAGCAAGCTAAAAAACGCTGGGAAGAAGAAGCACAAATTCATCGCGAGCAGGTAACAGAGGACAATGTGGCAGAAGTTGTTGCCATGATGACAGGCATCCCGGTTCAAAGAATTGCACAAAATGAAAGCGATCGACTCATACATATGGAGGAAGCGCTGGAACACTCAGTCATTGGACAAAGTGAAGCCATCAAGAAAGTAGTTAAAGCAATCAGGAGAAACAGGGCAGGTTTAAAGGATCCTAATAAGCCCATAGGTACCTTTATCTTTCTGGGACCAACCGGTGTTGGAAAAACCTACCTTGCTAAGGTTTTGGCAAGATATCTTTTTGATACTGAGGATGCCCTGGTGAGGATAGATATGAGTGAGTATATGGAGAAATTTGCGGTTTCCAGGCTGGTGGGTGCCCCTCCGGGTTATGTTGGCTATGAAGAAGGCGGACAGTTAACGGAGAAGGTCAGACGTAAGCCTTACTCAATAGTACTTATGGATGAAATTGAGAAAGCTCATCCCGATGTGTTTCATTTGATGCTTCAGGTATTAGACGATGGCCAGCTTACCGATAGTCTTGGCCGTAAAGTCGATTTTAAGAATACCATTGTAATCATGACTTCGAACATTGGATCACGTCAGCTCAAAGACTTTGGCCAAGGCGTTGGTTTTAGTACGACAGCAAGAAAGTCGGCCAAGGCTACCTATGCCACCGGTGTGATAGAGAATGCACTGAAGAAGTCTTTTGCCCCTGAATTCCTGAACCGAATTGATGATGTCGTGATATTTGATCCACTTGATCGGGAGGATATTCATAAGATCATTGACATTGAATTACAACACTTGTATAACCGAGTCGAAGGTATGGGGTATCAACTTAACCTTACCGATAAGGCTAAGGATTTCATTGTCGAAAAAGGTTGGGATGAGCAATTTGGTGCCAGGCCATTGAAACGTGCCATACAGAAGTATGTTGAGGATCTGTTGGCAGAAGAAATCATTAAGACCAAACTTGCCAAAGGTGATAAAATAAAGCTTGATTTTGATGAGAAGGCGGCTGACCTTAAAATTAAGGTAATTAAACCTAAAAAGGCGCTTGCAAAGAAAGCCTAGTCTGTTTATTACAAAATAATCTGTTATTGTTGTGATATTTTCCTTACCGGATAAGTCCATTAAAATTTATGCCTCAAGCCCTGGCTTATGCTTAGAATTAATATAAATTAGTCGCAGAACCAACAACATATAGCAGTATTTGCCTGTTTTTAGCTAAGTTTGCGCTCTATTTTCAACAAAACAATAATTTATGGAAGTAAGAGCTGCAATCAAAGGAGGAGAGTTCCTTATCCGGGACATCGAAGTTGACCAAATATTCATTCCGGAAGAATTTGATGAAGAAACAAAGATGATTGTTGAATCATGCAAAGATTTTTTGGAATCAGAAGTTTTTCCAAACCTTGACAGGATTGATAAACAAGAAGATGGGCTTATGGCCGAGTTGCTTAAAAAAGCAGGAAATCTTGGATTGCTTGGTTTATCCATACCCGATGAATATGGAGGCTTTGAACAAGCTTTCATTTCAAAAATGCGAGCCAATGAAGCCCTTGGTGCAGGATACTCCTACTCAGTAGCGATTATGGCTCATACCGGTATCGGAACCCTTCCTCTATTATATTACGGGAATGATGAACAGAAACAAAAATACATACCTAAATTAACATCAGGTGAGTTGATGGCCGCCTATTGCCTGACTGAACCCGGTGCCGGTTCTGATGCTAATTCAGGCAGGACAAGGGCTGTTTTGTCAGAAGATGGAAAACACTATATTCTTAACGGGCAGAAAATGTGGATCACCAATGGTGGATTTGCTGATGTGCAAACAGTTTTCGCGAAAATTGACAATGACAGAGTATTAAGCGCTTTTATAGTTGAGCGAGCCTGGGAGGGTGTAAGCATGAATCCCGAGGAGAAAAAAATGGGTATTAAAGGGTCTTCCACACGACAGATCTTTTACAATGATGTGAAAGTACCTGTTGAAAACCTGCTCGGAAGGCGCGGTGAAGGTTTTAGAATTGCACTTAACATACTCCATCTGGGTCGTATTAAGCTGGCAGCCACCGTAATTGGTGGAGCAAAACGAGCTATCATGCACGCTGTGAATTATGCCAACGAGCGTAAGCAATTTGGTAAAGCCATCGCTGAGTTCGGCGCCATCAAAT
Organism: uncultured Bacteroidales bacterium; assembly: GCA_937926515.1. Lineage (GTDB taxonomy): Bacteria > Bacteroidota > Bacteroidia > Bacteroidales > F082 > CALAZZ01. The sequence continues at coordinate 23,458 of CALAZZ010000006.1, forward strand.
ACAAGCTGGCTCAGCAAGTAGTAAAAACCTTTGCTACCGAGTCAGCTGTATACAGGGCGAGTAAGGATATTCAGGACAATATCTCAGCGAAAAAAAATGCAGGCATCAGCCATGGAATTGCCAATATTGAAGGTGTTGCTGATTATGCTATTGAATGTGCCTTGATGAAGGTTTTTGGTTCCGAAGCCTTGGATTATGTTGTTGATGAAGCAGTTCAAATATATGGTGGTATGGGCTTCTCTTCTGAAACTCCGGTTGACCGTGCCTATCGTGATAGCCGTATTAACAGGATTTTCGAAGGTACAAATGAAATTAACCGCCTCCTGGCTGTTGATGCCCTGCTGAAAAGAGGTATGAAGAGTGATTTTGGGCTCTTCGAAGCAGCACGTGCACAGTATGATAATATGAGTGAGATCGCGCAATTTAATGGCGATGATTGGTTTGAAGAGAAAAAATCGGTTTTAAAGAATCTTAAGAAATCCATACTTATTCTTATCCCCGGAATATCAGAAGCCTTCGGACGTAAAATGGCTGATGAAGAAGAGGTGATGATGAACCTGGCAGATATGCTAATGCAGGTTTATGCTGCTGAATCCACTTTGCTTAGGGTGAAGAAAATGGAAAGGATGTTAGATGCTGAAAGCCTGTTTGTATACCGTGATATATTGGATGTGCTTTTCTTTGATACCACGCTAAATGTCTTCAAATCAGGCCGCGAAGCAGTTGTGTCATACGCAGCATTTGATCAGCAAGTTAAATTGGTTCAGGTAATCAATGAGTTATGTAAAATTAGGTCGGTGAATGTTAAAGAGGCGCGACGTCGGATTGCTGACAAATTGATTGATGACAACCGGTATGCGTTCTAGAAAGTTTATTAAGTAAGTATCTTCAGCTTGGCCTGATATTGCCCTAAATCCCGGATTTTTGTTTGCTTCGATACAAAGAATTATTATTTTTGCACCTCCAAAAATGGCGAGGTAGCTCAGTTGGTTAGAGCGTCGGATTCATAACCCGGAGGTCCCGAGTTCAATTCTCGGTCTCGCTACAAAACAACCCTGGTAGTCATTAGATTGTCAGGGTTGTTTTATTTTTTGAGCATCGGATTCATATCAGCTTGTTAGTGGACCCGGGGTCTTCGCTGGTTGATGGTCTCGGCATAGTTACATAACAACCTTAAAGGATATAATACGCATTTTCATTCGATATTTAAGCCATATTATGTTTATAAAATGATCGGAATTATTAAAACTCAACCGCTCAATTATTGTAGAATTTCAGTATATTCGTTGCATTGAAACGACATTTAAATCAAATTTAAAATGAAACAAATTTATTTAATTCCAATTCTTATTATTATGATTGGTTTTCATTCTTGTGAGCGTAAATCCCCAGCTGAAACTGAAACAAATCCTGCTTCGAGGGCACAAAATACAAAACTCAGCAGCGAGATCATGACTCCTGAGGTGCTTTGGACATTTGGCAGGATCGGCTCTGTTGACCTTTCGCCCGATAAACAAACACTGGTTTATGGTGTTACCTATTATGATATAGAAGAAAATAAACCATTTACTGACCTCTACACTGTAAATGTAGACGGAAGTGAACACAAAAGGTTAACCCAAACTGCGATAAATGAAGCAAACCCAATTTGGAGACCTGATGGTAAGAAAATTGGTTTTATTTCGAGTGAGAGTGGAAGCAGACAAATTTGGGAAATGGCTCCTGATGGCAGTCAACGGAAACAAATCAGTGATATACCTGAAGGAATTAACGCATTTATGTATGCTCCCAATAAGAAAAAAGTCTTGTTTACTAAGCAAGTTAAAATACATCCTACTCAGCAAGACCTTCACCCGGACCTACCTAAGACTTCCGGAAGAATTATGGAAGACCTTATGTACAGGCACTGGGACAGTTGGGTTGATGATTACAGCCATATTTTCGTTGCCGATTATGATGGCTCTTCCCTTGCAAATGCTATCGATATTATGGAGGGCGAACCCTGGGAGTCACCTTTAAGGCCTTTTGGTGGAATGGAGCAAATCACATGGAGCCCTGACAGCAAGCAAATCATTTATACTGCTCGAAAAAAGACTGGACTGGCTTACAGCCTATCTACCAATTCGGATTTATATGCCTACTCAATTGATACTGGTGAAACAATTAATCTTACTGAGGGTATGATGGGATATGATCAAGTCCCGGTTTATTCCCCAGATGGCAGATATTTGGCTTGGCAAAGCCTTGAGCGCGATGGTTATGAATCCGATAAACACAGGCTTTTTGTATTGAATTTCGAAACTGGTGATAAGAACGATTATACACTTGACTTTGATCAAAATGTATATAACTATTCTTGGTCAGAAGACAGTGAAACGATTTATTTAACAAGTATTTGGCACGGAGTAGGTCAAATATATAGCCTTAAAATAGAGAATGGGATCATCACACAGCTAACGGAAGGGGTGCATAACTATACTAGTGTATTTGATGCTGGCGAATCATTGGTTGGTGGAAGAATGTCGATGAGCATGCCACTTGAACTATTTAGAATTGATAAAGGATCGGGTGAGCAATTTCAGATAACGCATGTTAACAAGAATTTGTTGGATCAGCTCAATTTTGGTAAAGTTGAAGCACGTTGGATTAAAACCACTGATGATAAGCAGATGTTAACATGGATCATTTACCCGCCAAATTTCGACCCTGCTCGCTCCTACCCTGCCCTGCTTTATTGTCAGGGTGGTCCGCAAAGCACAGTCAGCCAGTTTTGGTCCTACAGGTGGAACTTCCAGATGATGGCTGCAAACGATTATATTATTGTAGCTCCTAACCGAAGGGGGGTTCCAGGGTTTGGCCAGGCATGGAACGAACAAATCAGTGGCGACTATGGTGGGCAGAATATGCAGGATTATTTGTCAGCCATTGATCATATCAAACAAGAGCCTTTTGTTGATGAAAACAGATTAGGCGCCGTAGGTGCCAGCTATGGTGGTTATTCAGTTTTCTGGCTAGCAGGAAATCACAATAAACGTTTTAAGGCATTTATAGCACATAATGGCATATTCAACTTTGAAGCACAATATCTTGAAACAGAAGAGTTATGGTTTCCCAATTGGGATTACGGTGGTCCTTTTTGGGAAAAGGAAAACCCTGTCGTACAACGTTCATACGCTGCTTCACCACATCATTTTGTTCATAAATGGGATACTCCAATTTTGGTAATCCACAGCGAACTTGATTACCGCATTGTGGCTTCACAAGGAATGAGCGCATTCAACGCTGCCATTATTCGTGGAGTGCCAGCCCGATACCTTTATTTTCCAGATGAGAACCACTGGGTGCTCACACCACAAAATGGTATTTTATGGCAACGTACCTTCTTCGACTGGCTGGATAAGTGGTTGAAATAGAATTAGATTAATTCCTGATCTTGCTGTGATCATTAGAATTCAATCATAATTCCTATGGTTGGTAACACGGTGCCCGAAGTATTGGGAATTTGACGAAGGCTATAACGGGTACCGTTGTCGAGCAATAAGAAATTGCCTTGCTCATCTCGCTCACGAACAACATTGTTTTGCTGTTCGGCCTTGTAGTTGTATGCATTCTGGATGTCAATGTAGAGCATCAACGACCACCGGTCAAAAAAGTAGCGCTTGTCGATTCGCAAATCAAGCTGATGATATGGCTTGAACCTTAGCTGGTTTAACCTGTTGAAATCCAAATAAGGGCGCCCTACGGCATCCCAGGCAGGTACGAGTGATGATATTTCAAGATCATAAGGGGTATAGGGTAAGCCCCCATCGAAACGCCATTTTATGCCTGCACTCCAGTTGCGTTTGAAATTTTTTATGGCGGTTAAAACAATGATATTTCTGAAATCCCAGCTTGATGGGATAATTTGATCATTTTTGTCTTTGAATTCGCTTTTCACAAAAGTGTATGTAAAAATCATACTAAAGTCTTTACGCAGCCTGATCCTGTTAAGTAATTCAAATCCAAATGCCCTACCCTCACTTGTTGATACCACTTCTTCTGCACCCAGGACTCCAAAGTCAGCCCCTAAATTAGCAAGGCTGATGGAATCCCTAACAGAAAAGGGATACTTATCATAACCCTTATAGAAAGCTTCGAAGGATAAGAAAATATCTTCACGTGGAATGAACTGAACACCGCTGACCAGGTGATTTGAAGCAATATATTCTAATCCGTTATTTTTATTAACCAGTTCACCGCTGTTATCTCTGAAACCAAGTGTTGTATATGCCGGTAATTGATAATAACGACCAAGACTTGCTGATAACGCCCATTTGTCGGAAAGCACATAGGAAGCTGACACTCTGGGCGACAATTGCCTGATTGGGTTCATCATAGTGCTTGAAAAGGTATTAAAATCGGTTCTCAATCCTCCTGAAAGAGTGAGTCGATTATTGTAAATGGACCTGCTAAGTTGTGCTGAAGCGCTAAATTTAAAAAGATCCAGGCTGGAGGTATAATCGAATTCCTGAATTTCGTTTCCCAGGTATAGTTGCTGAAATGTATTATTAAAATATTTTGCGTATTCACTTCCAACCATATATACGAATTTATAATCTCCCCATCGCATATTGTTTTCAAATCTGATCTTATTTTCTACTTCATATGATTCATAGTCAAGTGTACGCGGCCTGGTTTCGTCATTATCAGGATATTTGTAACTTATATTGTTAAGCATATTACGACTAATAACAAGGGTTTGAAAACTATTTGGTTTAAAGTGTTTATAAACCGCACCTATAGCATAACTCCACTGCTCATTAACAGGCAGAAAGCTTAGGATATATTCTTGCTCTTCAGTAGGGTTTTTTATTCCGGTATTCAGCCTGAATTGATCCAGAGAGCCAATACTAATGATCGATAGCTCATTTTTTGAATCGAACCTTGTTTTCCATTTAAACTGATAATCATTGAAGGTGGGAAGAAAAGGGAGGCCAATCACATCAAAGAGAAATTGCAGGTAGGATCGCCTCACGGACAGGATATAGCTTGAATTATCTCCTGTGGGGCCATCAGAGGTTAAACTCAACTCAGAGGCACCCACACTGGCACGAAAGCGATTTTTTTCCTTATTCCCCTCTGTTTGTGTGAACTCAAATATACCACTCAATGCATTACCCCTGCTAGCCGGAAAAGCACTGGCATAGAAATCAACTGTATTGATGAAATCAGCATTTAATATCCCTACTGCACCACCTGAAGAGCCCTGGGTGGCAAAATGATTAATTGTTGGTATTTCGATACCATCCAGAAAAAAACTAACTTCGCTCGGTCCACCTCCTCTTACAATAATATCATTTCGGAAGCTTACCGTTGTTCCTATACCAGGCAAGGACTGGATCACTCTTGAGATATCACGATTGCTTCCGGGATTGGTTTCTATTTCACTGAGGCCCAGGCGTTGCATAGACAAAGGGCTTTCTTCAGAGCGCATAAAGGGGTTTGCCCTCACTTCAACTTCAGCGAGTGAAACGCCTGCTGACTGCATTGGAATATCCACAAATGCAGGTTGAACATTGCTAAGCAATATTTCAGTTGATTCAGTATTTCTATATCCTACATAGGTCGCTTCAAGTTTGATAAAGCCTGGTTCCAGCCCACTGATTATAAATTTACCATCAAAATCGGTAGTAGCTCCGACTGATGTTCCCTTTACCACAACATTTGCAAAAGGCAATGGCTCATTGCTGGTGGCATCAAAAACACGTCCCTCTATACGTGCACTTTGACTATATGCAAAATTGATCAAAGTCAAAAATAACAGCATGATTATGAAGCTGCTGAAGGTTTTGTTTATATTGATTTTCATTATCATGCTGATTTATCTGATATTAACAACTATCTTATTAAATATCTGTAATGCAGTAGTTAAGGTGCTAAGATCAGTGTATAGCAAGCCATCCGATCCATCAAAATGGCCATGACCGATTGGGTTAAGATGGTAGGTGTCTATTTCATTTCCAATTTTAATTGTAACGGCATAAATAAGGGAGGGCTGGGCTGAAGTTTTATAGTCAGTATTACCGGGGAACATACTATTTGTCCAGTATTCATTCCAATCCCAAGCCTGATTCACTTCGAGAAGGAGTCGGAAACTGGAAGGTATGTCCAGTTTTGTATTGAGCATCATTTTTCCGGAAGGTGTTGCACCGGTGAAGGCATCAGGAATGGGGTTCTGCGGCGTTGGTGGTGTAGGGCCTGCTTGATCAGTGCCCTCACGCTTGTGCAACCAGTAAGGCAGGGCTGCAGGTCTTACTGCTTCACCCGGCACCTTAAGCCAGGTGCCATCACCTGCATCACCATATTTAAAATACCCTGTAGCAATTGATTTTGTGACAAACACAGTTTGAATAAGGCTGCCATCCATATCTTCGATCCAAATGGCAAAAGTTGGATAATTGAAATGCTTGCCGGGTTCAAGTTCCAAACTGAACTCCACCCCTTCATCATGGAAGTGTTTAATAAAAGATGTGGTCTCAGCCTTATCAGAACCTTTTGCTAAATATCCTGATTGACATGAAGATAAGGACAGGACTGTGAGAATAAGCAAGCCTACTGGCATTATATGTTTCATTCTAAATATGTTAATTAGACCAGTTCATTAAACAGCATTAGAGACAAATTGTTTGATAAAACAACAAAAAATCCCCGTAAAAAAGACTACGGGGATTTATCAGAAATATATCTGTTATAATTACTGATTCAGCATAACGGGCATCACAAGCATAAGTATGTCCTCATCCTTATTCTCATTTTCAACCGGCATTAAAATGCCTGCACGATTCGGAGCAGACATCTCCAGCTTAATCTCATCCTGATCTAGATTGTTGAGCATTTCAATAAAGAAACGTGAATTGAAGCCTATTTCCATATCATCCCCTTCATAATTACAGCTCAGTCGTTCTTTTGCTTCATTGGCATAATCAAGATCTTCAGCTGAAAGCTGCAACTCCTGTCCGGCTATTTTGAAACGAACCTGGTGTGTGGATTGATTGGCAAAAATCGCAACCCTTTTAATGGAGTTTAATAATGACTGCCTGTCGAAGTTCAACTTGTTAGGATTGTGTGTAGGTATGACTGCCTCATAGTTTGGATACCTGCCCTCAATAAGACGGCAAACCATGGTGATGTTGGCAAAACGGAACAAAGCATTGGTTTGATTGAATGAAAGTTCTACGCTTTCATCTTTGCCTGCCAGCAGGTTCTTGAGTTGGTTAATAGGTTTTTTAGGCAGTATAAATGAAGCAGGGTTCTTAGTTTTAGCATCCAGTCTGCGGTATCTTACAAGCTTATGTGCATCAGTGGCCACAAATGTCATGTACTCCTCACCCATATCACATAACACACCTGACATAACTGGCCTTAACTCATCGTTGCCGGTAGCAAAAATGGTTTTCTCAAAGGCATTCACCAGAAGGTCAGCCGGCAATTGCATGGTGATGGGGTTATCCAATACGGGCAGTTGTGGAAACTCGTCACTCTTGTGGCCTGATAATTTAAATTTACCCTCTCCTGCATTGAGTTCAATGCCCAATGTGTCCATGTTAACCATGAATGTGATGGGTACATCAGGAAAAGTTTTCATGATGTCGAGAAGGAGTTTGGCAGGTATTGCTATTTGTCCTGTCCCTTCCCCCATATCCGGGGCAACCGATACGGTCATTGTGGTTTCCAGGTCTGACGCTGTTATTCTGAGGTTTCCATCGACCAGGTCGAACAAAAAATCATCTAAAATTGGGAGTGTATTACTGGCATTCAAGACACCACTTAGAGCTTGTAGGCTCCTTAATAATTTCAAACTTGATACAATGAATTTCATAATGGCCTTTAGATTAATGAGCTTGTAAAATTAAGAAATTCAACAGTTGTTTTCATATATTTATATAACAGTTTCTCACTTTTTTATTCACAATCGTTAAGGGATTATTTTCTCTTAAAGCTGAGTTTCGATTCTGTACCATTACGTAAGCGCATTATATTTTTCCTGTGTGTAATTGGTAGAAATATTGCAACTGCCACGGCCAGAATATAATACAACCAGTTTGGGGGTGGAAAAAGAAAAGCCACCAAAAAAGGAAAAACCATACCGGCAGTTATACTGGCAAGTGAAACATATCTGGTGAGGATGAGAACGATAATAAAAATAGTCAGGGCTGTCAATGCAGCAAATGGAAAAAGTCCAAACCCAACGCCCAATAGTGTAGCAACTCCTTTCCCTCCTTTAAACCCTGCAAAAACTGGAAAAGTGTGACCTAAAACCACTGCTACCGCAACTATGAGCAACAGGTAAGCCATAAAATGATCTGTTACACTTTCTGAAACCAGCACAGGCGCTATCAAGATGGCTGCAAAGCCTTTAAACACATCGATTAACAGAACAGGTAAGCCTGCCTTCAAGCCTAATACGCGTATGGTATTGGTGGCGCCTGCATTGCCCGACCCGTGCTTACGTATATCAACATTATAAAATCCCTTACCAATCCAAACGGCGGTAGGGATCGAACCCATCAGGTATGCCATGATAACAGGAAGAAAGAGGTCAGGAATTTCCATTGGAAGTTGTTTTTTGCATACTAGATTATAAATCAATATTTTCCATTTGACGTAAGAAGTCCACTACACGTCGACGTGTAGATATTACATATTCATAGCTTTCACCTGATTGCCTGTCTTCAACAATACGTTGCGGCTGGTCGATCGACATCAGTTTGCTGTTAAACTCAGCTGAGGATGATAATGCCTGCATAATGCCGTGACTGTAGGTAAAAAAGTACCACTGGCCCTTTCCAAGATCAAGGTAAAACGTAAAGCTATGGCGGCTTCGGCTTTTTTCAATCTCGATATAGGCTTCGATACTTTTATTCACCTGGTTCCGATAAAGATTGCTAATTCCAACGGTTCCTTTCGACACAAAGCTACGGGTGGCGGGGTTCCATTTGAGCATCACATCTGTTAAGGTTAATGTATTGTTGAATGGTTCGGGCACATTGCGTGGTGAGCCATACAACTCTATGTCATTCATTATTTGTCCTGCTTCATCTTGTTGAAGTATGTGATTCAAGGTTGAGGAATAATTTCCCCTTAACAGGTTTAGCCCGGGATTTGGTGATGCCAATATACTATCAGTCATCATGTCCACCAATTCGTAATTAAAAGGAAACCCAACAGAGATCAGGCTATTTACATAGATAGAATCTGGTATCAACAAATGCTTGAACTCACCTATTGTATTCATCTTTAGATGAGGCAAATGCAATCCAAAGTCCATTATTCCTCTTCCTTTTACGATACAACGCTGCAGTTCAAGACTGAATACGATATCCTTCCGGCCTTTCTTTTCCTTCACAATTTCAAACGACTGATTATTGGGATTGAAGCTGATTACGCCATCGAAAGAAAGTATCTCTTGATCAGTTCCATCTAACTTATAGTCCTGTAGCAGTGTATATATCTGGTCATCAGCTAAATGGTGGTAGAGCCCTGTATATAAATGCAGTCCTTTTTTATCTGTACTTTTTTCGTTTATCGGCATGCTGATATTTTCCGGATCAATAAGAGAATTAAAAGCTGTCCAGCCATGTTCGACAGCGGTGCAAGGGTTTATGACACGGTATCCACCATTGAATTCAAGCATTTTTCTGTCTGATTTCAGGCTTACCTTCCCCGCAAAAGCAAAATGAGGGTCAAGCATAAATACGAGCGAATCGGCGATCTCGCCATAGGCAACAGTCCTGCTTCCCTCTACTTTTATCTCCTGAAATTCAATTGTTTGTAAATTATTTTCTTTATCAATATAATCATAATATCCATTGCCTTTATAACTGTTTTTGTTGATTAACTCAACGTTGGCAGCACTTATCCGGTGCAGCCTGGTGAGTGTATCGGCTATGATGGTTGCCTGGCTTAATGGTTCCACCCTGGCGTTTTCGTAAATGGTGATCAAACCATCACTCGGAAAAATTGCAGCATCAGCAATACGAAGTATTTTAACATCCTTTGCCCTGATGGCATACTCTTGTATATCGTATTCCGCCTCAAGGCTAAAGAAAGAAAGGGAATCCTGATCCGGATGCAGGGAGGTAAATTCTGAACCACTCAAATCCAAATCAATGAGTTGGTCATAATTTAGGGTATCCAGCCCAAAATTATCCCTTACCCTGTTATTGTTTAGCCTAACAAGGTCATCATCAATCAACCAAATGGCCTCATCCAGGGTGCAGATATACTGATTGAATGGAAAAGATAACTCACTTGCGGCATCTATGTGAACAAATTTCCCAATATTATTGCTGAAATCTATATGTGCATTGTAGTTTTTGGCCAAAAAAGCATCCTGCCTGTCTGCTGTTGTGAGTAATCTAAAATCAGCGTATTCGGCAATCAATGTCCTGCTTTTGAATTCAAATTCATCTGACGTAAGTGTGGCATTTGCAAATCTGAGTTTTCCCGATCCTTTCATCTGTGATGGTGACAACTCTATTTCGCCCGCAAATTCCGTACTATCAAATAATGTCAGTGGTGATTTGATTGTTTTTAATTTTATGAAGTTGGTATCTGAAAACCAATAAAAATCCAGTTGATTTCCAACAGCTTTGGGGTATTCAACTGCTCCTCTGGCAGCAGTCATGATTAGGGTATCCAGGCGACCGCGCACCGCATCAGGGTAGAACGAGAACTTTTCGGACTCAGCTGTAGCTGTATGGTACCTAATTTTACCGTCTCCATAAAAGCCTTTGTTTGACAGGTGTATGTTATTATAGTACTTGCCGCCATTACCATACATTGCATAACCTTCTTTTGGCACATTATGGTCGAAGCCAAGCGAATAATCATCCATTACCATAAGTGAATCTCCGAAAACCGGAAAAATACCTGCCGAGATCAGGTGGCCGTTAAACTTCCATCTGGTTCCATTTGGATTATCAAGGCTGTCGATTAAAAATGGATCCACCACAAAGTAAAAATCTTCACGTTTTAACTTCCCGTTTTGGATTTTTGAGTTCTCAAAAAAGACGTATGACTCGTAGTGGCTGCGAAAAGTAGGAAATGATGTCAAAAGGTTTCTGCCGGACTTATTTGATGCATCATCGATATAAAGGCTGCCGTTGAGTTCGGTAAGCGTATTTTTTACTTTCTCGAGCCTAATCATATCACGGTGCTGCTGCTCATGATGTTTAACATAAAACACCATGGAATCGATATGTGGAAGCCTTATTTTAAATGTATCGTAAACGAAATTACCTTCGAGAGCATAAAAGTTGAACAATCCTGCTTTGACATGGCCATTGAAATGGAAATCTCTGTTTTTCTGCAGGGTGATCTGATCATTTTCCGGATAGATCTCTACTGACCTTCTGTTGCTCAGGGTAATATCAGATACACCGTAAATCTCCATATTAAAGGATTCAATATCCAGCACGGCATTGGGGGTGCGTGCCGTGGTGGTTGAATTCAAGCGTATGATATCATGGTCAGCCATACCAGATTTTGATTGTAGAATATGGTCGAACCTATCAGTCAGTAATGCGGTCCTTGTTAGAGGATCATATATTAGGTATCCACTGGCAGCAAAACGCAACAGCTGGTTTACAACTTGTTCTTCAGGTTTTTTCATATAATATGCAAGGTCACCCACCCGGATAAGTGTGGTGTTGTTATATTGACTTCGAAAATCCTGAAGGATATACATTGGGTGAATCTCATCAATTATCTGAAGCCTGGCAAACTCAGGTTCAGAAAAATAGTTCATGGATTCGAAACGGGCCTTGCTTTCATCTCCTGGACCTTCCATGCGCCTGAATGTGATATGTTTAGAATCAATATTCCAATACAAGGCCTCTACGTAAATATTTACTTGATGGTGAAAGCTGAAAAACGGTGAATCCTGGATTCCCCTTTCAGAGCGAGATAAAATCAGATTTCGGTTTTCTTCGGTATAAGAAAGCCATAGTCCCGGATGAAAAATAGAGTCGTTTTCGTGGTAAAATGTAAAGGCAGCCCTGTCGGCAACCAGCCGGTCGCCGGTAATGATCAGTGCCCGGCACCTTGCAGTACCAATAAGCTGATCTTTATATCTGAAGCTCAAGGATGCCAGCTTATGATCACTTCCTCTTCCAATAAAGCTCGGCCCTTCCATATTGATACCACCTTCAAAATCGATATTCTTGAAAATATTCTCAATGAAATAATCTCTGAAGTATGACTCAAAACGAGGATAAGAGGTACGTGAACTTGGTGGACCGGAGGTAACTTTTTCCCACAATTTTCCTATTACAGGCATGTTTAAATAATAGGTATTTCTAAATACCACAGAATCTGCATTAAATTCAGTACGTGTTACATCCATCTGGTAAAAACGCAGATCAGCATATACTTTTTTGGGGTCGAGCCCAAAACGCGACCAATATAACCTGCCTTCGCGTCCTGACCACAGCTTATGTTCATAGATGAAATCTCCCCTGGTACGGGTGATCGTCGTGCTATCGTGTCGAGATGCACACACGAGGTCCAGACTGGTGAAGCGAATTTTAAACGTAGTGTCATATAGGAATCGAAACGTGGCATTTCGTGCGAACCACCCGA
>CALAZZ010000007.1 GCA_937926515.1 uncultured Bacteroidales bacterium
ATCTGCTGATTTGTAATTGCGAAAAATTGATGAATTTATTTTTGCTATTTACATCCGGATCAACAAAGCGCAGGGGATTGTTTAGGGCGTAGGCGTAAGGGTTGAGGCCCTGGGTGTAGCTGGGGAACTGCAGCACCGGGTCGGGACTAAGGAAACGGCCAATGACGGGATCGTACATGCGGCCGTTCATGTTTACGAGCATGAAAACGTCAAGGTGTTCATGGCCGGTGAAGCCATAATCCATACCGGTTACCGGCATAGCGGCGAAGAAACGGGAAAGCCCCAAATCGCTTGGGTTCAGGTGGATTTTAAGGGCGGTTTTTCTTGTGTTTTTTGGTTCTGTTGTGTGGTGGTTTTGGTAGATGGTTTTTCTGTTTGGTTTTGGCAATTTTCAGGTCAGTTTTCGGGGCTTTTTCGCTTAGGTTTCTTTTTTTGTTTGCCGAAGGCAAAAAGGGGCTTTTTTCGGCTCTAAATTTTTGGTTTTGGTCGCTTACATTTTCGATTTTTTTTCTCTTAAATTCTAATTGAATTATCCCGCTTTGCGGGAAACTTTTTTCGGGGGCTTTTTTCGGGCTTTCGCCCGTTTTGATTTTGATATTTCGGCAAGCTCAATACAGGTCTTTAGAAATGTCATTCTTCGGCTCTTAATTGGCTCAAATTTGGTCGCTTGATTTTGGTTTTTTAGTCCGTTAGTCGGTTCTCATTTTTTGGTTTTTTGCTCGGCTCGGTTCGGGCTTTTCATTTTTGGAATTTTAGGGGCTGTTTTTGGCTCTTTTTGGGTCGTTCTCATCGGTTTTTAGTGGTTCATTTTTTCGGCTTCTCTCGGCTCGGTTTTTCTTTCTTTTTTCGGGGCTTTTTCTACTTGTTTTGGTTGGTTTTATACCGCCCTTAAAATCCACCTGAACCCAAGCGATTTGGGGCTAAAAGGGAAAAGGAGAGAAAAAGAGCGGAAAGTACTGTTAGCAAAGGGATTACAGTGATTTTTGGCGATTGTTGATAACTTTTTGGGGCTAATGACTTATCGTGCAAAAAATAGAGATTTTAGTATTCAATGGAAGCTTTGCTTCCATCATAAACCAACTTTAATTTTTCGGTTTCTATGTTCGTAGAATGATAAGGAGCATTTAAAATTTTGGAACCTCTGTACACAGCTTTCCCTTTAAACTCAATATTGATTTCGTTTTGGTAAGATTCAATTGTAATTTTTTCATCGGGGAAGTTGAATGAATCACATCCATCACAAAATTTACCAATGGCAATATCGCCAAGATTTACAAGCTCCCCATCTTCAAAAAGATAAAAATGTAAGTAAGACCAATATTCATCTTCTTGTTTCCAAAGAACTATTTGTTTTTCTGTTTTACTGCTCTTGTAGAATAGTAATGTATCACTATAAAAGCCGTCTGATAAATCAACCTGACCAATTTTTTCTATTCCTTCACCTTTATACACAAGATGTTTCAACCATTCACCAGTTTTGGAATTAATTTTTTCAGTAATAAAGTGTAAGTGTTTATTTGGGGCAAGAATGTAGCCCTCCTTCCCTAATTCTTCAATGAATTGAACCTTCTTTTCATCGTTGATAGTATAGCTTACTCCTGATTCCTGCGAACAAGAATAAACTGTGATAAGTGATAATAAAAAAACTAATTTCATTTTTAACATGGCTACTACCAATGAGGCATTACAAATCCCATAACATTACCAGGGAGTGGTCGCCAAACGGCTATATGAACATGAGTTGGATAACTTGTTCCTGCAAGATTACCTAACCTGCCCATCTGACCTACCAAGTCTCCTGCTTTAACAGTTTGGTTTATCGACAATGCACTTTTTGATAAATGTCCATAATCAACATTGTAGTATTTGCCGTTAAGCGTTGTAGATATTCTTGTAGCATTTGGTCCATAAGCTCGACTATTCCATAATCTCGTAACCTTCCCATCGTACATTGAATAAACATCATCCCCGACTTCACCAACATAATCTACCCCTCTATGGGCTTTTGCACCATTATTTCTTGTCCAACCATATTTCCCATAATCAGGGTTGGCCCCCCCGCTGGCGCCGATTTGCAATCGGTGCCCGTAAAATCTGCTTTCTGATTTTGTTTCATCATTTCGGTTCATGCTTCAAAAATAGCCAATTTTCATTAATGGAGTCTTGTTTTGTGAAGTGGAATTGATGGTGTACGATTGATTGATTTGGATACGGATCACAGATTCGCAACAGAAGAGTGGTGATATGTGTCGGCTGCTGGAATGCATAGAGCTAATGTAGTAAATTATAGTTGTTTATGCGCGGCACGGATTGCAAATCCGCACCAGCCTGGGCGTAAATGCATGGGCTAATATTTCGGTTAGTTGCACTTGCATTGGTTCCGGTTTTATTGGTTTTATTTTCGGCTTTAGTTCGCCTGATAATCCTATTAATTCCTGTGCTTTTAATATTGCCTCATGCTTATTTAATCGGTCTTTCTTTCCCGATAAAAATCGGGATTTCTGTTCCATCAACATTATAAAATCTATCTGGTCGCCACTGCCTGCACTGCAATTACTGCTAAAGCATGTCCATGTGTTTGTTTTTGGGTAAACCTGAAAGCTTGGCGTTTTGTCGTTATGAAACGGACAGCACAGGCGGTGGTTCTTATCCGGTTTTAAACCGTAATGCTGCATTACTTTTTCTATTGACAGCCGTTGTTTTATTTCTTGGATTTCCATACTTGAAAAAAATTAAAAAAATTTTATCTGCTCAAATTTGGCACAAATGTATAATATCTATTTCAAACAGCAAAATATTTTTTATTTTTTTATTCCATTTATTAGCGGTATTTTTGTACAATCGTCTAATTAAAGCGGTTTTGATACCAAAAATATTACAGGAGTATGGAAAGTTTTGGCAAAAAATTAACGGAATGCAGGAAAGCAAAAGGGCTTTCCCAAAGCGAACTGGCAAGGCAGCTTGACACGCATCATTCCATTATAGGTAAATATGAACGTGATGAAGTTAAGCCCTCTATTGATGTGGTTAAAAAAATAGCTGGTCTGCTTGATACTACTGTCGGCTACTTATTAGGCGAAACGCAGGAAACTAATCTTTTTAAAGATCCGAACCTATTAAAGCGATTTAACGATATTAACGGCTTGCCCGAAAAAGAAAAGGAATGCGTGTATTCCTTAATGGATGCATTCCTCGCTAAAAGTAAGTTGCAGGCAATTCTGAAGTAAAAAAGGTTGAACAGCTATGCTTTTTTCTCCTTATTGATAGATAACTGTCCAGTTCATGCTTTCTAATTGCTCAATACTTAAATCATATCGCTTTAAGATATTATAATCACTTCTGATTTTTTCCCAATTATAAGTATCAACAGTATCTTTGCCTAAGATAAATATACTAATGATGTTGTTTGGCAAAACATCCTCCCATTTTTTTTTACTATCAATATGACTATAATCATTTGGGTAAGCCATGTCTAATCGTGGTTTTTCACTTACAATGGAAGTATCAGGATAAGCATAACTAGCATAAAACCGGATTGTGTCATTTGACTTGTTTTCAATACGAATACTATAAACCTTATCTACTGGCTTTTCGCATCCGATACTTAAAAGAATTATTGAAAGAATGTATAATAAATTCATTTTCATAGGAATAACTTAATTATCTAAAAGAATAACCACCACATAAAAGGAACTGGAGGATGAGCAACAAGCCAATACCAGTTAGGATCATACCTTCTAGGAAAATTAATATCATCCCAAGGTAAAGTCGTTAAAGCATTAGGGTCATGATTTCTAAAATATCTTTCTGACATTCTATTTGCCTGAGTTTCGTACCATTCACGGTTATGGTCATTTAACCCTATGTCTTCTAATCCTTGTCCAATAAGACTAGGTAATGCCACATGGGTTAAATATAAAGGTCCAACCAATCTGCTTTGTAAAGTATGTCCATATTCATGTCTAAACAAACGATCTCTACTTGGATCAGCTCTTACATTAAGCGAGTTTATATATGGACCCAAAGTAAATCCCCATCTCACACCAGCAGATGGATCATCTTTGTTGACCAAGGTTGCCCCACCATAATAATCAACATTGTCAACATTTCCTGTTATATTTCTAGTATGTGAAGCCCCTTTGCCAAGCATTGTTTGTGGGAGTTCCCATGTCCATCTTGACAGCAATTGTAATCCTCTACCTGCTGTGGTACGATTTGGATCTGTTTTAAAACCGCCTATATCAATTTTCCATGCTTTATTTGTTTTTGACCATTCTGCTGTTGGATCAAATTCTCTCCACGCTTCACGTCTGTTTTCAGGAGTGTTCCAAGGGTCAATTCCGCCTTTGGTAAATATTGTTGTTCCTAAATCCCAAAGACCTGTCAGGATTGTGCCAATAAAGAACTCCCCACTCGGATCAGTGTAAATTAAGGGGTTATTGAGGCAATAACTATACCTGTTAAAACTCTGCGAGAAGTCCGGCGCCTGGATGAAATTATCGGGCGAGAGCATGCGGCTAACCACGGGGTCGTACATGCGGCCGTTCATATTTA
>CALAZZ010000008.1 GCA_937926515.1 uncultured Bacteroidales bacterium
CCTGATCTGCATAGTCGCAGGCATCTTCGTTGGCGTCTGCCGGATCATCGTAAGTAATGGCATCGGGAGCGGTCAGGTAGAAAGTGGCCGTAATATTACCAATGGTTTCGCACACATCGTCTATCGTCCATTCTACAGTAACATAGCCGCCACCACATAAGGTGATGCTGTGGGTGGTAAAGTTATGATCCACATCCGGTTCGAAACCTCCGTCTAGACTAGCCTCGATGGCCTGTGTCTGCGCATTTACCCATGCCAGCACAGCTGCATCTACTTCTCCCTGCGTATTGTAATCACAAGACTCCTCGTTGGCATTTGCAGGATCATCATAGGTGATGGCATCAGGTGCAGTCAGTGTGAAGGTGGCTGTGATTTCGCCAATGTTCTCACACAGGTCATCTATTGTCCATTCCACTGTTACACTGCCACCGCCACATAATGTGATGCTGTGGATGGTAAAGTCGTGGTTAACCACCGGATCACAACCTCCGTCCAAACTATTTTCAATAGCGAGTGTCTGGGCATTCACCCAGGCCAATATGGCGGTATCAACTTCACCCTGATCATCATAATCCACAGCTTGTTCATCTGCGTTCGCCGGGTCATCAAAGGTGATGGCATCAGGAGCTGTCAGTGTAAAGGTAGCCGAGGTAGTAGTTGATTCACACAGATCATCAATTGACCAGGTAACGGTTACTTTATCGCCAACGCAAAGCAGCGGAACGGTAGTGCCGTCCCAATCATGATCCACAACAGGATCGCAACCCTGGCCGGTCAATTCCGTTTCGAGGTCTGCTGTGATGTCGTTGAGCCATGCCAGGAAATTGGCATGCACAGCACCTTGTTCAGCCACATAGCTGATGTCAAAATTATGAGTGCGCCAGCTGGTATTATCCGGCACATTGGTTACTGTTAATGGTATTTGGATGAAATTAGTTCCATCAAGACTAAACCGTACTTCAAAATCACGAATACCAGTGCCTGATCTGTGTTCAGCAAAGCTAAATGCCAAGTTGCTGTATCCGGAAGGATCAACCTGGAATTCAAAGTATTTATCCTCTTCCAAGGCCCCTACTGCCCAAGTGTCAAAACTCCATGAGTAAGTTGACCCATTACCGGCAGGGAAAGATTCAGAATCAAGTCCACTTCCATTTGAGGCTGAAGCGGTGCCTGTAAGGTCTGTAGATGGCGTCAGAGTTTGGTCCTCGAAGTCCCAAACCACAAAATCAACAGGGCTGGCTGATATGCCGTCATCTCCACTAAAGGTTACATCATCAATACGCCATGTTCCTGCTGTGCCTTCTGCATTATACCCATAAATCCGGAAGTATACCGTATTTGTAGGCTCAACATCACAGGCACTTAAGCTTAAGTCGGATGGTTTGGTCACTACCAGAGGATCAGGTACGGTAAGCGTGAAGGTGCTGGTATAGCTATCTGAGGAGCATCCGTCATCAACAGTGAATACGATGGTTACGGCATCGCCAACACAGAAATCAGGTGCTAAATAGGTGCTCAGATCCGGGACGGTCACACCACATCCATCATTCACCACTGCAAACTGCGCTTTCCAGGCGTCAAAGGCATCGTCCACCTCATCCTGGTCTTCAAAGTCGCAACTGCTGTGAGTCAGGTCTGCAGGTCCGGTCACTTCAACAGGCACAGGTGTCACGGTATAGGTATAGGTCCACACATAAGGCAATCCGGCACAATCCTCATATTCATAAGCATAGGTGATGGTGCCTTCACAACCATCAAAGGTGCCACCCTCGGTGGGTGGCCCGGTGGGCTGAAGGATGTTGCCACAAACATCAGTAATAACAGGTAAAGCCGGTGGCTCCGGAGTTGAATAAGGTGTCCAGGTAACATTGTCCACTGCTACCTGACCATCACCGTTATTGGCATTAATAAATTTAATAACAAATGGACCTTCTATATTAACAATGATATTTCCTGAGTTTTTAATAACATTTTGCTCTGAAGAAGAAGTCACATTACCCACGACAACATCATTAACCAAAACATTCAAGTCCACATTAGTACTAAATACTTGCTTGTAATCAAAGCTTAAAACACCGATTCCTCCATTTATCGTTCCAGAATAGAATTCCGATTGTGGGGATTGGTTCCTTCCAAGAGTAATTGCTTTTCCGGTTATTGTTTGATCACCTCTACACCCGATGTAATTCCATACAGAACCATCCTGGCCAGTAAAGGTACCAGTGTTGTAAGAGCTGCCGGTTTCTGCAAAGTTATCAAATGTCTCAACTAGCGGGGCCGGGCTGTCAGCTGGTTCCACAGCATCCACCTCACATTCAACAACACTTGCATTGGAAACAGGGCCACCAAGCTCTGCCGGTGGCGTTACCCGTTCAATGTCATAGGTAAATGACCAGTCGAACTCAAGGTCGTTACAATCAATGTAAGTATAGGTGTAAGTGATCACTCCCTCGCAACCGTCGAAGGTGCTTTCGGCTGCAACGGCTACCGGATCAAGTGTTGTACCGCAGTAGTCCTCCACAAGCGGTAGGCTGGGTGAGGTTGCTGTTGAGTAAGGGGTCCAGGATAAATTATCAACAACAATATGTCTATTCGTAGTTCCTCCAAGTGAGTTTCTTAGCTCAATAACAACCGGACCTTCAATGTTTATATTATCAACAGTAAAAAGGATAATCGTTGCATCTTCTCCAGAAGCAGACCCGAAAATTATTGATGTGCCTTGTGAAATACCATTAACGAGAAGCTCGACTTGCCTGTCTCCAGTTCCTGTAAATCCTTTTCTTAATTCTACATAAAAGTTTCCAATTCCACCAGGAATGACATCAGAAACAATTCTACTCGGATCTGATGCCCTTCTCAACAAAATGCCAGCACCATCAATAGCGTACTGCCCTTCGTTTGTTGCGTGATAATAACTCCACCCAATTCCATTATTTCCCACAAAATAACCATCGCTATAATCAGTTGGATTTGGTGCATTTGAATTATCAAACGTCTCCACAAACTGCATCCCGCTGAAGGTGGGTATCACCACCTCATCAAGGCATTCGATGTTGGCGCTGATGGCCACAGGCCCACCCACCTCAGCAGGTGGTGTGGTATGTATGATCTCAATCACCTGCTCGCACCAATCCATATTGCCGGCCGCATCATATACCCGCCATGTACGGGTGACGATGGTGGGACAGCTGGATGCAGAAACCAGATCCTGGTATGTTGTGGTAACGATGGCACAGTTATCAGAAGCTGAGCCGCCAGCTCCCTGGAAAGCGGTATAACTTACAACGGCCTCGGTAGGAGAATATGCATAGCCTGTTTCATTCAACAGGTCATTTTCATCACAGCCTTCGATGGCTTCTGAGCCAGTAAGATCATCAGCACAAGCCGTGATCACGGGTGGCTGATCGTCTTCCACAGTTATCGTAAATGTGCAGGTATCTATACCACAACTATTGGTAGCCACCACAGTTACAGTGGTGGTGCCCACATTAAAGGATGAGCCGCTGCCTGTGCCTGTGTTGCCGCCTGTGGTAGCCCCTTCAAAGGTGTAAGCCAGCGTGGGCGCCGGACTGCCGTCAAAGGTAACGGTATAGTTGGCCACAGCGGTGCAGACTCCTGCTTCGGCAAATAGGTTCATATCTGTGGGGCACTCATCCACTGCTGGCGGTGTGCAGCTTGCCACCTGGAAGTCGCTGAAGCTGGTTTGGTCGGTGATGGTGGTGCTGGTTTCTGTTCGCGCTGGTTCCGATACAGCTGGATAGCTCCATGCGCCATCCCATTTACCAACACGGGATGATTCCCAATCGAAACCACCATCCGCGTCGTCTTCATCCCATGTAAACTTGGCATTATATTCAAAAGGCTCGGCGATACCCGTAGCTTCTATTGTCCAGTAGCGTTCTACCATGAAACCTACACTAAAGTCGGAGGTGTTTACATTTGGATGGTAGTCTGCCGTGGTGGTGGTTGTAATCGTTCCTGTATTGCTTCCCTGTGTAAACACAACCTCCACCGGCGTATACGGATTATTCCCTATGGGGAAGTTGTAGGCCTGGGTGTTGGTAGCATCCACGCCGCGCACCAGGGTGCCGTTTACATAAGAATCGTCGGAGCCGCCTACGATGGCGTTCTCATCTGTATCTTCCACAATGAGGGCAAAAACACCTGTATGGATGATCCCATCCGTGAGGTAAAGCACGCCTGTAACCGAAAGATCAGCTCCTAGTGTAAGCCCATCGGTATTGTTAATAGTCAGATCGGCAACAGAAATTGACAGACCATCACCTGTTACCTGAGGAGCGATACCATCGTACACATAATTTGCTTCTGTACTGTAGAACAATATACCATCCATTTGTATGTTGCCATCACTGCCATCACTGGTAATGCCAAAAGGAGAACCAATCTCAAGTGTAGCGCCGGCAGCCAGGGTAAAATCACCATTACCACTCAGATAATATACAGTCGTGATCAGGGTGCCTCCGCTTTCAACTTCTACATCGCCATCGAAGGTTTCATCATTAAATATTTCCACCGTGTGCCCGCCTAGGATTGTTGCTTGTGGACTGCCACAACCGATAAGATCATCTGTGTGGGGATAAGTGCCGGTATTCACCCATGCAGTGCCATTCCATTGTTCCCATGTGTCAGGATTATGCCAGCTACCATCTTGCCTGGTCTGATATTGATCATACAGGTTGACGGTGATGGTGGCGGAACCGGTAAAGGTCACCACACCACAACTGTTTGCATCGGTGACAGACAGATCACCCGTGTTTATCGTCAGGGTTGTGGTTGGGGTCACCACAAAAGTAACCGGACTGGTCAGGCTGGTATAATCCTCACCATCATAGGTTACCGTGTAGGTGGCTGTGCCCCCGGTGATGTACACTGTTATGGTGGCCGGCTCGCCCGCGCATACAGTAGCATCTCCGCTAATGACAGCTTCAAGGGGATCAGGTTCATTCAATGTTACCGTACACTGTGCATTTGCCTGCTCCACCAGGCCTATTGTGAAAATCATTGTTGCAAAGGGGACCGAGCGGCTGGTGGCGGTGGCATTGTGGGTGTCGAGGGACCCGGTCAAGGGCTGCTCGATCACCTTTGGG
>CALAZZ010000009.1 GCA_937926515.1 uncultured Bacteroidales bacterium
CGATATACAAAGGATTTCAAAGAACGTAATTTAAAATTTAGTACCCACTAATGACACAATGAGTAAAATAAAAGATGTTGAGATTAATTATATCTATTTCTTTATTTACTTGGTCGTTGTATTTCTTGCAAATGTCATCAGAAGAATTGTTGTGGATGTAGTGTCACTATTATATTTATTGTTTTTTATAGTGTATTACTTCCTGTAGAAACACAAAAAGCCTCGGAAAACCGGGGCTCCATTTTGCATATCTTTCAAGCAGTTCCTGAATTTCTATATCGGAAACATGTAATTTCCATAACATTGGTTATGGGTATTATCCAATTGACTATACCGGAAACAACCAAACCGAACTCTATAGAATACTCAAACATTCAAATAATGCTGATATCTTGCATATTACCAAGCCGTCACCCCACGGCTCCCGCATCAACCGCATTACCAACGGTATGGGTACGGTTACAAAAATAAAATATGCATATTCCTCCGATCCGGAGGTTTATACACCTGGAGACGACGTTGAGTTTCCTTTAATACCCTATGAAGCCAACCAGGCACTTGTAAAAACAGTGGAACGCGACAACGGCCAGGGAGGGTTTTTTGTTGAGGAGTACCACTACGAAAAGGCAAGGGCACATACCGAAGGGCTGGGCTACCTGGGCTTTGAGAAAGCCATTCGCACAGATGTAACCCGCGGAATCAGATACACAACACAATATGGCCTGAATACAGAATACTTTTACACTTACCCTGAGCATGTTTTGGTTAGTACCATCACAAATGACCCGATACGGGAAACAGAGAACACCTTTGCACATAAGATAACCACCATGCCAAACGGAAACACTTACTATTATGTGCATCCAGTAGCATCAACCACCAAATTTTATGAACTCAGCTCAAACGACCCCTATAAGGCTGAACGCATAACGTATATGGGCTTTGATGACTATGGAAATCCCGGAACCATCAAAACCGAATACGGCGAATTTATTGCAGGCCAGCCATACTATCATTTTTCAACTCAAGTTATACATACCTATTATCCACCTGAAATAGCCGGAGAAAATTGGATAATTGGCAGGTTAAAAGATGCCACAACCACCTACACAGCCCCTAACGAAACCCCCACTACCCGAAAGGCATCATTTACCTATTACGGACCAAATGATGGGAACAAGCACGGCATGCTGAAACAGGAGATAGTTGAACCCGACAGGGCAGCCTTTAGGCAGGAGAAAACATACGACTATGACTTTGCGGGCAATATTACCACTTCCAAATGGCATGCACCCATTATGGGTCAACAGCACGACCGCATCACAACCACCACCTTTAAAGCCGGCCGTTTTGTTGAGAACACCCTTAACCCCCTCAATCACCAAACCCACAGGGATTATGATGAAAAGCTAGGGGTGTTGCGCTCAGAAACAGACCCAAATGGCCTCAAAACATCCATTGAATATGATAAATTTGGCCGGCCTGTTAAAACCATTGGCCCCGATGGCAACCAAGCTGCTTCGGTACTGCGTTGGGTGGGGGAGGATGATATCCTGGCCCCAAAATATGCTGTTTACTACAGCTGGTCGCAGTCGTCGGGAACAGCCCCTGTGCGGGTGTATTATAATAGTTTAGGTATGGAACTGAGTACGGTAACAATGAACTTTAACGGTGAAGCTGTGTTTGCTGAAACTTATTACGACAACCTCGGACGTGTGGCCTTAAGATCAGAGCCCAATAAACGGGGAGCGGAGTTTTATACACAATTTGAATACGATGCCCTGGGCAGGGTTAAAACCATCACCCATCCTGACCTATCTCAAACGGATATAAATTATAACGGACTTACTACCGCTACCAAGAATGCTTTGGGCCAAATTAACCGAAAAACCCTGAATGCTGCAGGATGGCTTATTATAAGCGAAGATGCCAACGGCGGTAAGGTGCAGCACAACTATTATGCAAACGGGCAAGTAAAAAGTACATTTGTTGTGGGGCATGCCAACACAAAAAGAGAGTATGGCTATGATATTGTAGGAAATCTTGTAAGCTATTACGATGCAGCACAGGGACAAATCGATTATGACTACAATGCGTTTGGCGAACTTACGCAGCTTACCAACCCCAGTGGCGTTACTACTTATCCCGAATATGACAAGCTGGGCCGCTTACGCAAAAGGATATCACACGAAGGTGCGATAACCACGTGGCAATACGACAGGCAAGGCGAACATGGCTTTATGTATGAAGAAAAACTGGTAGCCGGCGGTAGCACCATTCACCAAACGGTGTATCATTACGACCATGACAACATACTCAGGCTCGAAATGGTTGAGGAAACTATACAGGGCGAGCATTTCATTAAAAGTTTTGAATATGACATTATTGGCAGGCCCTCAAAGCATACTTTCCCATCGGGCTACTCGGTCAGTTATAGCTACAACCAGCAGGGCTTTCAGAATAAGGTGATCGAAGATGATACGGGCGATATTCTGTGGGTAGCATTGGAACTTAATGAAAGAAACCAGTATACAGAAATCAAGTTGGGGGCAAACATATTTCAACAGATGCTTTATGATGCGCCCACAGGAAGGATAAAGGAAATTTCTTCAGGCAGCCTGCAGCACAACACCTACACCTGGGATGAAATTGGTAACCTGAAAACAAGGAAGTCCAGACACAACATTACCGAGTCCTATTTGTATGATAACCTGAACAGGCTAACCGATATTAGGCACAATGGAATTTTAAAGGCCACGCATCATTACGATGCACTTGGCAACATCACCTACAAATCAGATGTGGGGAATTACGCTTATGATGAACCTGCTAACCCGTACAAACTAACATCAATTGACAACCGCCCACACACCATCAATACAGATAACCAGGAAATTTTCTACAATTCATTTAACAAGGTAACTCAAATCACCGAGCGTGATCCGGCAACCCAAAACATCCAGCGCCAGCTTCAGTTGGTATATGGCACAGGCAACCAGCGTGTTTTTCAACAGATTCAGGTGGGGCAAAGTGTAACAACCAAATATTATGTAGGCGGCAATTACGAACTCGAGAATAAGGATGGGGTCATTACCCGGGTGCATTATGTTTTCACCCCCAGTGGCCTGGCTGCCATTGTAAGGCGTGATGCGCAAAACAACGATGCCATCAACTTTGTGCTGAACGACCACCTGGGCTCGGTGCAGGCGTTGGCCAATGTGGCAGGTCGGATGTTGGAGGAATTCAGTTACGACGCGTGGGGCCTGCGCCGCGATCCTGCAACCCTTGAGGTGTACGCCTGGGCCGCTATGCCGGTAACCGGTATGGATTATGGCTTCACCGGCCATGAACACCTTG
>CALAZZ010000010.1 GCA_937926515.1 uncultured Bacteroidales bacterium
ATCCCCTGCTCAAACTCCTGACTTTTCAGCCCTAACTTTATAAATAGATCGCCTAATTTCATTGTGCTGCGGCCTCCCTGACCCGCCGGTTTCGTTCAACAATTTGCTGGTGCGTCAATTCCTTGCGCCGTGCGTTATCAATAATAAGCGGCCAAAGCTGATTTTTCTGCTTCGCCTGTCCTTTCTTTACATTTATGTTATATGTGAGGGTGTAAAGTGACCGGAAGTTGTCGGCCATATATGCCTGTGTGAAGTAGTACCCCCGTACCTTAGCGAGTGTTTCGCTCTCGGTCAGGCTCCAAAATTCGTGCGGGCTCAGCCCTATCTCTCCTATGCACAAATAATATAAATCGCCAAAAGATTCGGAGTCCTGATCTACGTCCCCCGGAGAGGGTTCGGATTCTGTTTTTTTTTTGCGCCGGGCATGGGTTTTGCGCCAAATGTCGCGCTATCGTTCCAGACCTTCATAATTTTATTCTGGTCTTCCAGTTCGAGTCTCAAAAATCCCTGATTGATTTTCGGCTTGCTGAATGTCGGCTTTGTGTAGTTTTCCTGACACCACGCAATATATGAAGCGTAGAACATTTCAAATAGAAACTGATTCCGGTTTTGCTTCGCCCACTGGTTAACCTCATCAACGGTCTTGCCTAAATTGTTGGCAAGTATCAGTGTTGCGTGATTGGTAAAGGAAAAGCCGGCCCGCCTGTTTATGAAGAAGGTCAGGCCGGCGATGTTATAGCGGTAAGGGACTGATATGCTGATTCTACCTACCATATTACGGTGCGGTGTATGTGGTTACCTCCAGTTCGTCATCAACCTCAATTGTGCCGCTGAATGTGCTGGGTGCGTTGTCGGGGTTGTCAATGTTCAAACCGGACAAAATCCCGCTGCCTGAAATAACCTGCGAGCCCGATACCTGCGCGCCGGCGGCATCCAGCCGGATAATCTCAAATGTCAGTAGTGTGCGGGCTGCCATTGCCGCGAGTGCTGAGGCATAACCGTAGTCCGTTGCGTTGGTTTCGTCGGCCATCGAGTCAAACGAAATGTTATCCGATACGCGACCGGGCAAGCCGTCAGACTCCAAACCGGAAGCCTTTGAGCTGGTGTCAATATCATCAACCGTAGTGTTAATACTTGCGCTGGTTTCGCCAATCAGGTACTTAGTCCCGACTTTAAGCTTTATGAATGTTGCGTTCTGTCCCATGATTATACGGCTGTTTTGGTTACACGAATAGTCCCGCTGAATGTGGAACGGTCATTATCTGGCAGATCGAGGGTAAGGCCTGACAAAAACCCATTACCTGAGTCGATCGTAACGGCTCCCGAAATTATCACCCATGCGATATTGGTTCCGGCTTTGGCGGCTGCCTGAGCGTCAGACCAGCCGTAATCACTCGAAAGGTCATCGGCCAGCGATTCAAAGTTCACGGTCTTAACGACCCTCCCGCCCAGAATTTTGCGCACGCGCCCAGATTTTTTGCTGGAAACATCTATGATGTCACCGGAAACGTCCACGGCATTGGAGAGTTCACCAACCAATTCGGCCCCTCCAATGGTGATTTTAATAAGTGTTGCATTTCTTGCCATTTCCCTGTATTATTTAAGTTCAAATTTACAACGAATTAAACCAATATCCAAACGTCCGGTGTCCAACATTTCAACCGTTTGATTGGTGTTCACCAATTCAGCCGCTAACATGGTATATCCCGATACGGCAAACGCCGCCCCGTTGTTGAGAATTTCGTGAATAGCCTGCATTTGCGTTAATAGCGGCGTGAGGCTTGCGAGGTCTTTATGAATGACCTGAATAAGTATTTCGATCTCATAAATATATTTTCCTTTCGGCCCGTTTTCAATCATAAACGGCTGGGATAGCCAAATATACGGATATACGGTATCTTCTTTCTGTGGCACGGTTTCAACCCTTGCCG
>CALAZZ010000011.1 GCA_937926515.1 uncultured Bacteroidales bacterium
CATTTGCCACTTTTGCAGTAGGTATAGCAGGAAGACGGAGGTTGAAAGGGTAAATTGTCTTAACCCCCTAATTGGCTGGACAAAATTTGTTGAATCGAATTAGAACAGTAAATTAGCGGAATCATGAGTAGAACTAAACGAAAATTTAGCATTAAAGAAAAGCTTTCCATATTGGAGGAAGGCGAGAACCAGGGCGTTGACATAACCTGCCGCAAATACAACCTTGCTCGCAGTTTGTATTATCGTTGGCGCAATTCCTTTAACCGAGAGGGGCCAGATGGACTGTCACCCAAATATCACCGGGTTGATCCGGAAGTGAGGGCGTTGGAAAAGGAGAATGAGCGGCTCAAGAAGATCATTGCCAGGCAAGCACTTGAGTTGGAAGTGAAAGAAGAGCTTTTAAAAAAAACGAAATTCCACTCCAGGTGAAAAAGCAATTGTGTGAAACATATAGTCATCAGGCTACTCATGGTCAACTTTGTCGTTGGCTATCCTTGCCCCGCAGCACCAGTTATTACAAGTCTTCTGGCAACAAGCGTGGTCGCAAGCCAAGCACACATACCCCAATGCAGTCTGGTGAGCTGGTCAACAACGAACAGGTAGTGGATGACCTGATACATGAAGTGTTCGGCCAGGAATTCAACAGATATGGCTATCAGTTAAGCAATGAAGAACTTCGCAGCCTGGGATATATTATCAATCCGAAGAAGACCTACCGGCTTATGGCTGAGAATGGATTGCTGCTTGAGCGCTCCGGGAGATCAAAAATTACCAGGCGTTGGGTAAAATGGCGTAAGATAAAGGATGCCATGCCCCTGGAATATATTTGCATGGACATCAAGTATGTGTATATTCATGGAGCCCGTCGCAATGCCTACTTGTTATGTATCATGGATGTGGGAACGCGCACCGTACTTGGCTGGAGCCTGCGATTCTCCATGAAGCACACCGATGTGATTTTGTGTTTGCATGCGGCACTCTGTGAGTTCCACCAAAGGCCTGAAGAGATCATTCTCAGAACGGACAATGGCAGTCAGTTCATTGCTCATGGTCTGAGAAAATATTGTGAATCCCATGATCTCTCCCAGGAGTTTACGCACGTAGCAACACCAGAAGAAAATGCCTATGTGGAAAGCTTATTCTCCTGTATTGAACGAGAGGTAATCAGGCGCTACGAATTTGAGAGTTTGTATCATGCCAGGGAAGTATTCAAACGATACTTCAATTGGCACAACAATGGTCGAAGAAGACATGCACTAAAAAGAAAAGCTCCCATAGAGTATTGGAATACAGCCTTTGTTTGTCATCCTGTTAAGCCACCATCAGCACTGAGCGCAGGATTTGTCAAGGGCGATGATACCAATAAAAAAATAAAAAATAGATCATCGCTCGTATCACCCTTGACAAATTCGGAGCGAGGGCTATCTTTGCTTAACCAGGATGACAAGGGTAATGTCCTAAACCATTTTGAAAAAAGTGTCCAATAAATAGGGTGTTAAGACATAAATGCTGAAACTGCCCTTAATGAAAAACTACCAGCCGGCAGAAAGCACATCCA
>CALAZZ010000012.1 GCA_937926515.1 uncultured Bacteroidales bacterium
TTTCCGACATTTTCGAGGCTTTGGAAGATAATAATCAGAATACCGGAGGAGCTTACATTGAGAAAAATTTTCAGGCCAACTTTATCCGTGGCGAAGGTTTAATGCGTTCGCTCGATGACATCCGTAATACCCCGGTTGCCAATGTAAACGGCCAACCTGTTTTTATACGTGATGTGGCTGATGTTAAATACGGGAGCTTTTTGCGGTATGGAGCTTTTACAAAAGATGGTAAAGGCGAAGCTGTGGGGGGTATTGTAATGATGCTGAAGGGCGAAAACTCCAACGATGTGATTAAGGATGTGAAAGAACGTATGGCGTTAATCCAAAAATCGTTGCCCGATGGCGTAGAGATAAAACCATTTCTCGACCGCAGCAAACTGATTAAAAGCACCACCTCCACCGTAGCCGAAAACCTTTCACTGGGGGCACTCATTGTAATCTTTGTCCTGGTCATCTTTTTGGGCAATTTACGAGGCGGTTTACTGGTAGCTTCTACCATTCCGCTTGCCTTGCTGTTTGCATTTATCATGATGAAAGTGTTTGGCGTTTGGGCAAACCTGATGAGTCTCGGGGCTATCGACTTTGGGATTCTGGTCGATGGGGCGGTGATTATCGTGGAAAGCATGATATTTTATCTGCACCGGAATGAATTTATCGGGAAGAAACTGGGGCTGCCCCGGCGAAACGAAATAGCCTATAATTCAGCCAGTAAAATGATGAACTCCGCATTTTTCGGGCAGCTGATTATCCTTATTGTTTTTATTCCTGTACTGGCATTGCAGGGTGTGGAAGGCAAAATGTTTATACCCATGGCCATGACCTTTGGTTTTGCCGTGTTGGGTGTGATGGTGCTGTGTCTTACCTACATCCCTATGATGGCAGCACTTTTCCTGAAACCTCCGAAAACAGATAAAAAAACCTGGGGAGAGAAATTTATTATAAAGCTTGAAAACCTGTACGAACCGGTAATTGCCTGGGCTTTACGCAAAGGTAAGCTTGTATTGGGAATTGCCTTGGTGCTTTTAATTTCCGGAGGATTCCTTTTCTCACGTATGGGAGCCGAATTTATCCCTCAGTTGGACGAAGGTGATTTTGCTTTTCAGGCTTTCCTGAAACCCGGAACATCGCTGTCAGAGGTGGAAAAGGCATCTACTCGTATCGAACAGATTGTGTTGGAGAATTTCCCCGATGAGATAGCATCAATACAAAGCCGTATTGGGGTGGCAGATTTGCCTACCGACCCCATGCCGATTGATATTGCTGATATATTTGTTATTCTTACACCCGAGGATGAATGGACAAAGGTTGAATCAAAACAGGAGCTGATTGATAAGGTAAAAGAAAAGGTTAGTGTTTTGCCCGGTATAAACTACGAGTTTACCCAGCCAATCGAGATGCGGTTCAACGAGCTTTTAACCGGTATTCGTGAAGATGTGGCTATTAAATTATACGGCGACGACCTGAATATGCTGGCCGACAAAGCCGAAGAAATTTCCGGTTTAATTGCAGGGATTGAAGGGATTGAAGGCATAAAAGCCGAAGCAACCCGTGGGCTGCCTCAAATAACGGTAAAATACAACCGCACCAAACTGGGGCAATACGGCTTAAAAATAAAAGACCTGAATACTGTGGTAGAGACTGCTTTTAGCGGTGGCGTTGCCGGGGTTATCTATGAAGGAGAGCGCATGTTCGACCTTGTAGTTCGACTTGATGAAGCACACCGCCAAAGTATCGACGACCTTCGGAATTTATTTGTAAACACCCCAAACGGAAACCAGGTTCCATTGAAAGAAGTAGCTGATGTCAGCTACCAGCCCGGCCCGATGCAAATAAGCCGCGACAATACCAACAGGCGTACTTATGTAGGTATTAATGTGGAAGGCAGGGACATTAAATCGCTGGTAGAAGAAATTCAGCAAACACTCGATGAAAATCTCGAACTGCCTTCGGGTTATTACATTCGCTACGGAGGCGCTTTTGAAAATCTCGAACGGGCGTCAAAGCGTCTTACGTTGGTTGTGCCGCTTGCTTTGGCATTGATATTTATGCTGGTATTCTTCGCCATCAAATCGTTTAAACAAACCCTCATGATTTACGTGGCCATTCCATTGGCGGCCGTGGGAGGTATTTTTTCGCTTTACCTGCGGGATATGCCATTCAGTATTTCGGCAGGGGTTGGCTTTATCGTACTCTTTGGTGTAGCCGTATTGAACGGGCTGGTATTGATAAGCGGTTTTAACGAGTTGAAAGAAGAAGGCAAACTCAGCCTTGGTGATATTATCAAAAAAGGTTCTATACGCCGGGTACGCCCTATTTTCCTGACCGCTTCAACCGATATACTGGGTTTCCTGCCTATGGCCATTTCTACCTCAGCAGGGGCCGAAGTGCAACGCCCGCTTGCCACCGTGGTTATTGGCGGTATGCTAACATCTACGCTTCTAACACTGGTTGTTTTGCCCGTATTGTACAAAATGGTTGAATCGGGAAAAACCAAACTGAAAACGCCTAAACTCAATACCACTGTAATAACCGTTCTGCTCATCATTGGCGGACTTGGTGTTTCAGGAAGCTTAAAAGCACAGGAAAATTCAGTTACCCTTGAGCAGGCAATTGAACGGGCAAAAGAAAACTACCCTTCGTTAAAAGCAGCTTCGCTCGATGTGGAGAAACAAAAAGCCCTGAAAGCTACAGCTTACGATTTGGGCAATACGTCCATCTACACCGGTAAAGAGGAAACCGGAAACGGAGCGGTGGGTATTCAAAACCAAATAGGGGTTACACAATCGGAAATTGACTTATTTGGCATACCTGCCAAAACCAAACTGAATAAATCACGTACCGACCTTGCTGTTTCAAAACTTGAACTGACAGAAAATGAACTGGTAAGAAACGTGAGCCTTGCATGGTACAGGTCACTGGTTGCAAAAAAGCAAACAGAATTGTACAATCAGCTTGACAGTATTTATACCAATTTTCTGAAAGCTGCCGAATTGCGGTTTAAAACCCAACAAACATCCAAAGTTGAGTACCTTTCTGCCTCGGCTAAATACAAAGAGTTAATGGTGAATATGAAACAGGCTGAGAGCGAATACCTGGCATCGCTGCAAATTCTGAACCAGTACCTGATGTACCCTGGCGGTGTTAAAATTACCGATGCCGGACAAGCATGGGATAAAACGATTCATGCTGCCTTTTCAGTTGATTCATTAAACAATGTTCCCTTATTAAATTATTACAGGAAGCAGCTTGATGTATCCGATGCAGAGTGGAAAGCCGAAAAGGCCAATTTTTTACCCAAACTAGATTTGGGGTACTCGCGGCAATCGGTCGATGGCACTTCGGGTTTTTATGGTTGGGAAGCAGGCATTTCCGTTCCTTTACTGTTCTTTTCCCAGTCAGGGAAAACAAAAGCCGCCCGTATCAATTACCAGATTACCGGACAGGAATACAAGCAAAGGGAATTGGAACTGAATGCCTCTTACAAGGAACTTTTAAGCCGTTACAAAGTAATGAGCGAAGTGCTGGAATATTATAAAAGCGAAGCTCTGCCGCTTGCTGCCGAACAAATTGAAGCGGCAAACCTGGGTTACCGGTTGGGCAGCCTCAGTTATATTGAATTTATCCAGAATACCGAATCAGCCATAAAAACCAGGCAGGAATATTTATCACGGCTATCAGATTTCTTCGAAATTAAAGAACAATTGGAATACATAACAGGTCAATAATTATAAAAACAGATAAAAATGAAAACGAAAATATTTTTAGCACTTCTTGTGGTAGTAACGCTCATGTCGTGCAACAGCAACAAAAAAGAAAACAGTGAAGCCGGGGAACATGCGGAGCATGAAGGCCCCGAAGGTGTGGTAATGCTGAACGAACTTCAGCGTGAAGCCCTGGATTTAAAATTAGGGACTTTCCAGATGCGCAACCTAACCACTATGGTTAAAACAAACGGTGAGATGCAGGTACCGCCCGCTAGCTCGGCAGAAGTTACCGCCGTAATAGGTGGAAATGTGAGGGATATTAGAATTTTTCAGGGCGATAAGGTACGCAAAGGACAAACACTTGCCATTCTCGAACACCCTGATTATATTAAGCTACAGGAAGATTTTGCTGATTTGGCCAGTCGGCTCGAATTTCTGGAAATGGAGTACGAACGCCAGAAAGAACTTTTCGAGAACAATGTAGGTGCAGGCAGGGAGTTCCAGCAGGTTAAGTCGGAATATAATTCGGCCAAAGCGAAGTACCAGGGATTGAAGGCCCGCCTGCAACTCCTGCATCTTTCACCCGAAAAAGTAAAAGAAGGAGAAGTTTCTAACAGCGTACCCATTGTAGCACCCATCAATGGCTATGTGAATGAAATAAATGTAAAAGTAGGCACCTATGCCGGGGCACAGGACATGCTTTTTGAAATTACCGACAACAGCAAAATCCACGCCGATTTTCTGGTGTATGAAAATGATGTTCACTTGCTGGAAAAAGGTCAAAAGATTCATTTTACCGTGGCCAATATTCCCGGTAAGGAGCTCATGGCCACCATATTCGCCATCGGGCAGGAATTTGAAGCCAACTCCAGGGCTGTACATGTGCATGCCAGCTTGAATGAACCCATGCCGGGGCTTATTCCGGGTATGTACATCTCTGGGCACATCCATACCGATGAAAATTATACCCGTACATTACCCAACGATGCTATTGTTACAGAAGGAACTAAATCCTATATCTTTATTTTGGATGAATCGCTTGAAGCTGAAGAACACGAGGGGCATGAACATGAAGCAGTAGCAGAAAACGAAGAAGGACACGACCATGAGGCTGAGGAAAACCATGAGGAACATGATGGCGAAGCAGGACATGACGACGAAAATGGAGGTCATGTTATGGCTTTCCGCATGATAGAGGTAATAACCGGAAAACAAGATGAGGGATACACCGAGATTAAATTGCTCAATCCCTTACCCGATGATACGAAAATAGTAATGAATGCAGCCTATTATTTATTGGCAGATTTAGGAAAAGAAGAAACTGAACACGAACATTAAAAAATTAACACGATGAAAGAAATTAAAGCATTTATAAGACCCAATAAAGTAGATGACATAGTGCATCATTTAAAAGATGCAGGTTTTGAGAACATGACCATTTCATCGGCAGAGGGAACGGGAAAATTGCAGGACGAAACAGCATTTGTTTCGCAAAAATTTTCCATTACCGACAGCGAGGTGGCCAAACTGGAACTTGTGGTCAATAAAAATGATGTGGACAAAGTGGTACAAATTATCTCGGAATACGGAAAAACCCTGAACCCCGGCGATGGGTTGATTTATGTTTCCGATGTTGAAAAAGCGTACCGGGTAAAAACGGGTTTGGAGAATGGGGAATAACTTTAATTATTTAAGCTATGTTACGCCTTAAAGAGATGCGATCAATCGCACAGCAAAGAGGTGGGAAATGTCTATCAAAACAATACGTCAACAGCAAACAAAAATTGCTTTGGGAATGCAGCAAAGGTCATATTTGGGAAGCTACTCCTTTTAGCATAATAGTACGCAAAAGTTGGTGTCCGGTTTGTGCTGGCAATCAACCCCTGGGGATGGATGCTATGCACAAACTTGCTAAAATAAATGAAGGAAAATGTCTTTCCAATATTTATAAGAATTGTAAGACTAAGATGTTGTGGCAATGTAAAAATGGTCATGAGTTTAAATTAACACCTGATAATATAAAACAAGGTAGGTGGTGCCCTATATGCTATAAAATAAACAAGAAAACTTAAAAAGTGTAGATGGCTCCAAATGAAAACTAAATCAGTATTTATAGTATTAATATCTTTGATTCCAATAACTGGAATTTGCATGACCGAAAACTCAAAAGTTTCAATTTTGACTTCTGAGCCCGGAAGTGAACTTTATACACTCTTTGGACATACTGCAATAAGAATAAATGATAGTTCAATTGGTATTGACAAGGTATACAATTTTGGCACTTTTGATTTTAGTTCCCCATTTTTCTATGCAAGATTTCTAAAAGGAAACCTGGACTATTTTCTTTCTGTAAATGATTATGCTGGTTTTATTCACAATTCACAATTGGAAGGTCGGAGGGTTTACGAACAAATACTCAATCTAAATTTCAGTGAAAAATCAAATTTGTTTTATAATCTTGAGAGGCAATATAATTCAGACTACAGATTCTACAAATATGATTTCTTCTACGACAACTGTGCAACCAGGGTAAGAGATGCAATTTTTAACGCATATAATAAACCCATCGAATACGATACGAACAGCTATTGTTGTCAAACTTTCAGGCAATTGTTAAAACCATACATTTCTAAAAATTATTGGATCGATTTTGTTGTAAACCTATCTCTGGGTAAAAACGCTGATAAAGTTGCAAGGCCCAATGATTTTATGTTTTTGCCTTTTTACATTAAAAATATTCTACAAGATGCCCATATTGTTGAAAAGGAAAGACTTGTTATTGATGCACCAATTTCCGGTAAAACCGTGTCCAATTTTTCATATTTATCACCATGGCTTATTGCTTCACTCATAATACTTGCATCATTTCTCACAAAGTACCGGAAACTCATATCTTATTTTTTCTTCTCTTTGGTTGGATTAACCGGATTGATCCTGTTAATTATAAGTCTGGTTTCTGACAATCCTGCTTTTTCCGGTAATCTAAACATTTATTGGACGATGCCTTCAATTATAATTTTACTTTTTCGCAACAGGACGATAAAAAATATTGTTGCGCTGTCTTATCTCATTAACCTGATCTCGTTGCTTCTATTCTGGAATATATTATCCCAGGAATTTTCTATAACAATTATACCGTGGATCACGACATTGATGATACTACTATTAATGGATTTGCAATGGTTTAAGCATATTAGCAGGATTAGAACGGCTACTGTTCTTAATGATGAATTAGCACCTTTTTTAGTTAAACGAATAAAAAAATAAAATGAAAATACGAATATTACTTTTCCTGATTGTTTTGCTCACCTTCTACTTCCCTTCAAGGGGACAGGTCCCTGATACCACCAAAAACTTATCATCAGAATCAGCTAAATTAGAAGAGCTTAAGAGGATGTCAGATATCTCAGCCATAATTAATATCCTGGATATTCAAAATCAAACTATTGAGAATATTAATCAAATGATTGAATTAATGAATGATAAACATGAAATATCAAGAATGAAGATTGATACTATATTAAAAAGTTTAAACATTGCATACAGCACGGCTCCATCTCTTCAAAAAAATAATCTTACAGCGCAAGAATTGCGGAATGCAGATACTTATTTTTCGATTAAAAGGGCTTTGCAATCGCCCTCGTCAGTATTCAAACTTGATCTATCAAAAAATGCGTTAACGGAGTTCCCAAATGAAATAAAACAATTCACAAATCTTCATAAATTAATTCTGTCCGATAACCAGATTGAAGAAATCCCTGATTGGATAGGCCAATTTACAATGCTGCAATACATTTATTTAGATAACAACCGGTTTGAAGAATTTCCTAAATCCTTAACTGAAATAAATAGTATGATTTTGATTGATTTATCGTGCAATCCTATTTGGTACGGTACATTAGGTATAAAAAGAGGGGCAAATTTGAGAGTGCTGAACCTGCATGATACGAAAATAAATTACAAAGAAATGCAACGTCTGGAAAGAAGACTGGGTGATATTATTATTAAATGATCCATTGTATCAACTACTAATTTATTTAAAAAATTGAACTAACAGATATCAAAGAAAAGACATAAAAAGGATAAATCATGAAAAAATATAAATTAAAAAACCTGAATTGTGCTTCCTGTGCTGCAATGGTGGAGGAAGGTGTTGGGAAACTGGAAGAAGTAAAATTTGTGAGCGTCAATTTCGCCACTGCTTCAATGACAATAGATACCGATGACCTTGAAAAAGTAAAAAGCAAAATAAAAGAGATAGAACCGGAAGTTGAAATTGAAGATAATAAGAATGGAAAAACAATTGTTTCGTCAAGTGAACTTGCTGAAAACAAATGGACAATTATTAAA
>CALAZZ010000013.1 GCA_937926515.1 uncultured Bacteroidales bacterium
TAACTCAGGTTCACATATTGATTATTGATCTGAAAGACGGACGAGACGAAACTAATGGAACGAAGGGGGTGTTTGAGGTGCCGGTGTGAATAGATGCCTTCAGGTATCTTTGATTTCTATTTAGAAATTACTATTTTTGCAGGCAATGTCCAGAATAATCAGACATTGATGCATTAAAATGTCAGCCATAGAACTTATACGCCTTAAAATCGAATCCGACATTTTTGATTACAACCAGTTGATGGAAGCATTATCGGGTTACAAAAAACCCCGTGATGTTGTTTCAGCCTTGTTGCGATCCCAAAAAATCATAAGGATTAGGAAAGGCCTCTATTATTTCTCTGAATTTTGGCAAAATCAATCCGTATCATATGAATTGATGGCCAACCTGGTTTACGGTCCTTCGGCTATCAGCTTGGATTATGCATTAAGCTATTACGGGCTGATACCCGAAAAAGTTATGGCAATAACCTCGGTTACACCCGGCAGATCGCGTGTTTACGATACCCCGGCAGGCAGGTTCTCATACACGCACCTGCCTCAACACTGCTATGCTTTTGGAATGACAATTGAAAAAACAGGGAACTTCCAGTGGCTGATCACCCAACCACTTAAGGCGCTGGCAGATAAGGTTTGGGCCGACAAGCGTTTGAGGCCGGTTTCCCCGGCTTCGTTTCACAGCTATCTCTTTCATGATTTGCGCATTGACGAAAATACACTCTTAGGATATCTCAATAAAGAAAGCCTGGCCTTGATAAAACAGCAATATGCAAAAAGAAAGGTTGACTGGATGGTGGATTTTTTAATGAACACAATGCAGCCATGAATGAACTGATCAGAAAGATGCTGCCGGGGCAACAACCCCAAACAACCGGCGGTTTGATTACTGCCATACGTGAAGTGATGCAATCGCTTGCTTTACTGGGTTTGTGGAGGGCGAAATTTTTCAACGAAGCTGCATTTTATGGCGGCACAGCTTTAAGGATACTCTATGGTTTGACCAGGTTTTCTGAAGATCTTGATTTTTCGTTATTGGAACCTGCCCCCGGATTTGATTTCTCCAGGTATAAACATGCGCTTGAAAACGAATTCAGGGCATTTGGTTTTGATGTAAGGCTCGAAACCCGCGAAAAAACTGCCGAAACAAGCATTGAATCGGCATTTCTGAAAAGCAATACCTACCGTCAGATGCTGGTTATTGATGCGCCGGAAGAGTTGTTATCCGGCATTCATCATCAGTCAGTGTTAAAGATCAAGCTTGAGATTGATATAAATCCTCCTTCAGGATTTCATACGGAAATGAAATATGTATTTTCGCCGGTGCAGTTTGCTGTGCGATCCTATGATTTGCCCTCGCTCTTTGCCGGTAAGATGCATGCCTTGCTTTGCCGCAAATGGAAAAAACGCGTAAAAGGCCGCGACTGGTACGATTTCGCCTGGTATGTTTCCAACCATCCAACACTGAATATATTTCACCTTGAGCAACGCATGAGAGATTCCGGACATTACAAACTATCAGTTCCTCTCAATCAAAACACAGTGATTGAGTTACTTGATAAAGCAATTAATAATTTGGATGTTGCACAGGCAAAAGCTGAAGTATCACCTTTTGTTGCAGACATACGGATGCTTGAAATATGGTCCACGGATTTTTTCAGGTCTGCTACAAGGCAAATCATCTTCGTTTAAGATTATCTTGCCAGATTTCTCATTCCACAACTCAGCCTGATATCCACATTAAAATGATTGATCTGAAAGACGAACAGGGCGATGCGAGGTGAAAGAGGGTGGTATTTGCGGTGCCGCTGCAGGCAATAACGCTTGCTTTTTACAGACCAGACAAGCCTCTGCCATCTCAGAAACACGTTCAAAAAAACCTTCGCTCATTTAAAACAGGTGTTTGCACATCCGTAAGGGGTGTTTAGACATTTTCCGCATTCCCGCTTTTTTGGCGCTGTACATTTGTTTGGTAAACAACCTTAAGATGAATTAAAAACCATCAACCATGAAAAAAATCATTTTACTCTTAGTAACATGGGTGAGCATAGGCGCCATCCATTTAATTCCTGCGCTATCAGCCCAGGAAATCCTTAAAGGCCAACCGCCACAATTCGGCTGCACCTGCCTGCCCCAGGGCATCACCTTCACCAACCAGGCGCAGATTGATAATTTCCAAACCAACTACCCGGGGTGTACTGAAATTGAGGGGTATGTTACCATAAAAGGCGGTAACATCACCAATCTGAATGGATTGAGTGTTTTGGCTTCCATCGGGGGCTACCTGACAATTGGAGGTGCCTGGAATTCTAATCCATCACTTACGAGCCTGACAGGGCTGGAGAACCTGACTTCAATTGGGGGTGGTCTTTATATTTATGGCAACAATTCCCTGACCAGCTTGACTGGGCTGGAGAACCTGACTTCCATTGGTGGTTATTTTTATATCGATTACAACAACTCTTTGACCAGCCTGACAGGGTTGGAGAACCTGACCTCCATCGGGGGTTATCTTTCTATTGGGGGAAACTATGCCCTGACCAACCTGGCGAGTCTGGAAAACCTAAGCTCAATAGGAGGTGATTTGAAAATTATTTTTAACTGGTCCCTTACCAGCCTGACCGGATTGGATAATTTGGTATACCTGGGGGGTGATCTGGAAATCGAGGCAAACGTTTCCCTTATTAACCTGTCCGGGCTGGAAAACCTGACCTCCATAGGGGGTAATTTCCTTATTTATTATAATGATTCCCTTGTCAACTTAGCTGGATTGGAAGGTTTAACAAACATAGGAGGTAGTTTAAAAATTGTTGGTACTGGATATGACGTGAGTAAAAATTCACTTACCAACCTCACCGGGCTGGAAAGCCTGAATTCAATAGGCGGTGATTTGGTTTTGAATAACCTTTACCTTATCAGCCTGATTGGGTTAGATAACCTGACCTCAATTGGGGGCGTACTTTCAATTACTTCGAACAGTTCATTATCCACCTGCGATGCCGGGTGGTTATGCGAATACCTGGCAGCACCAACCGGAGCAGTGAATATCTCTGGTAATGCGTCTGGCTGCAACAGTATTTTTGATGTTGCCACTGCCTGTGGAGGCATACCCTGCCTGCCCTATGGCAACTATCATTTTCGATCACAATCCGACATTGATAATTTTCAGGCTGTTTTTCCAAATTGCACAGAATTGCAGGGGGATGTTACCATCAGTGGAAATGATATAACGGATTTATCGGGACTGAATAGTGTCACTACCATTGGGGGCAACCTTTATATTGGGGGGTGGGATTGGTTGGGATGGGGTGGAAATCCATCACTTACAAGCCTTACGGGGTTAGAGAACCTTGCTTATATCGGGGGTTCTCTTTATATTGAAAATAACACCGACCTGACCAGCCTTTTTGGGCTGGAAAGCCTTACTTCTATTGGAGGTTCTCTTATTATTCATTCTAATAGCGCCCTGACCAGACTGACTGGTATTGACAATATCGCCGCAGGCTCAATTACCAAATTAAATATCGGCTATAACTTATCCCTATCCTCATGTCATGTCCAAAGCATCTGCGATTACCTGGTGGCTCCAAATGGAACGGTCACCATTTCTTACAACGCCCCTGGCTGCAACAGTCAGGCACAGGTGATTGCAGCCTGCGAAACTGTGGGGATTGATGAAGTAATTGCTGAAAGCGGTTTCTCCATTTACCCCAATCCTTTTACCGGCCAGCTAAGCATTGAATTTAACCTGCCCCAAACATCTCTGGTTTCCATACAGATATTCAACGCCATGGGCGCAAAGGTAGCCGAACTGCAGCACGGCAAACTGCCTGCCGGGCAGCAACAGTTTACCTGGCATGCGGGGGATTTGCCAAAAGGCTTGTATTTCTGCAGGGTGCAGGCGGGGAATGAGTTGGCGACAAGAAAAATATTGAAACATTAAGGCTAGTTCCGACCTTGAATTGCCAATTTTACATTAAAATGATGAGTATTATTTAATGATTTTATTTTGTTCATTTGTAAATCTATTTTATCTTTGTCCGTCTAAATGTAAAATATAGTTTTATGATAGTTAGGCCTTTTTGGATAAATAAAATTAATCTTGCCTGGAAAACAAGGCCAATCGTCTGGTTGTCAGGTGTTCGCAGGGTAGGCAAAACTAGCATCGCTAAAATGCTGCCTGACGCGACTTACCTCAATTGTGATCTGCCATCTGTGGTCAGACGACTGGAAGATCCGGAATCATTTTTCAAAAGCACAGGAAATGAGGGAACAATCATCTTCGACGAAATTCACAGGCTGGCTGACCCGAGCAACCTGCTTAAAATTGCTGCAGACGAATACCAACATTTGAGAATATTGGCTACTGGCTCTTCCACACTTGAAGCGACACAAAAATTTAAAGATTCGCTCACAGGCAGAAAAAATGCAATTTATCTGCCCCCGGTTTTGTGGGATGAATGTAAAACCATATTCGGAATCCCCAACTTGGATTTGCGGTTGTTGCACGGTGGCTTACCCGAACAATTGCTTTCCTCATCAAGGAATGAATCTTTTTTTTCAGAATGGATTGATAGTTTTTACGCAAGGGATATCCAGGAACTTTTCAACGTGAGAAACCGGGCAGGATTTTTACAGTTGTTGCATTTAATTCTGCGTTCAAGCGGGAACCTGATTGATTACACCCAATTGGCAAAAATGAGCTCCATCACCAGGCCCACTGTACTTTCATACCTTGAAGCGATGCGTATTGCCAACATGGTTTATCTCCTGGCGCCTTTTCATGGAAGTGGCCGTCGCGAAATTGTCCGTCGCCCTAAAAGCTATTGTTTTGATACCGGCCTGGTATGTTTTGCCAAAGGCTGGAATGACATCAGGCAGGATGACAGGGGTCTGCTTTGGGAACATCTGGTATTGGATATGCTTCGTTCGCATATTCCGGACAATAGGCTCTTTTACTGGCGCGATAAATCAGACCGTGAAATTGATTTCGTGGTCAAACGAACAGAAAATGCAGTTGATATTATCGAGTGCAAAATAAACCCTGATCATCTATCACTCAAATCGATTACGGTTTTCAGGGAAATCTATCCCATTGGGAACAATTACTGTTATTCACCTTTTACTGACAACTCCTATGTTCTGGAGAAGAATGGCTTGGCAATTAAATTTATCGGCACTTTGGATCAAATGTAAGTTGAAATTAGTCAGATAAGACATTTTATAATGAATTTGTAACTTTTTGCTTTGAACTTTGAATTTCCTCCACCCATGCCTATCTTTACAAAAAATTCCAATCGCCGAATGCTCCGCACCCTCATCATTGACGATGAGCCGCATATGCGGCAAACGCTGGA
>CALAZZ010000014.1 GCA_937926515.1 uncultured Bacteroidales bacterium
GCAAATGCTTACTTCCCGCAAGGGTTTGTAGCCCTCAAACGGAATAACGTTTTTCTTTTGTTTTGCCGAAAGCTCATTGATGGCGAGCTGAGGAATAATCGTGAAGCCACCTTCCCTGTCGATGATGCGGACAAGGGTTTCTATTGCTCCCCCTTCGTAATTGAATGGAAGCTCACTGCCGGGCCTGTCATGCAATGAACATAGATTGATCACCTGGCTTCTGAAACAATGACCATCACTTAATAACCATATCTCAGGTATGGCAATGTCATCGAACTGCACCCTGGATTTCTTCAACAATGGGTGTTCAGCATGAGCATACACCAACATTTCTTCGTAAAAAAGTGGCTGTTCCTTAATGGAATCATCGTTGTAGGGGGTAACAAAAATAGCAGCATCCAGTTGGTCTGACTTAAGCTTATCCACAAGTTGCTCTGTGATCAACTCCTCCACATTCAAAATCACTGAAGGATATTTTTTCTTAAACCTACCTGCAAATAAAGGCAACAGATAAGGTGCCAGTGTTGGTATGATCCCAATATTAAGCTCACCACTGATATCCAGCTTATAATGTTTTACTATGTCTACAACTTTTTTTGATTCCCCCAGGATCTTACGCGCCTGATCAACAACTAAACAACCTATATCTGTTGTTAAAA
Source organism: uncultured Bacteroidales bacterium (assembly GCA_937926515.1). Classification (GTDB taxonomy): domain Bacteria; phylum Bacteroidota; class Bacteroidia; order Bacteroidales; family F082; genus CALAZZ01. Next base: position 660 of record CALAZZ010000014.1, read on the forward strand.
CAGGCTGGCGGTTGCGATCAAATATTTTCACGCCCAGATCATCTTCCAGCTTTTTGATTTGCATGCTCAATGTTGGCTGTGTGACAAAACATTTTTCAGCCGCTCTGGCAAAGTGCTTTAAATTGTCAACTGCCACAATATATTCCAGTTGCACTAGTGTGACCATTATCTTTAATGCTTTTGTAAACAGTGTACAATAATAGGTATTTTCTATGAGATATTAAATAAAATCAATTTGACCGATGATATTAGTTTTCTTATTTTTGTATCTTTAAAATTAACATTTCATTAACAAATCAAATTTTTAACAAAATGGAACAAGAATTTATTACAATGCCACGTATTGGCGATCAGGCCCCTGATTTTAAGGCCATGACCACAAAAGGGATGATGCAATTTTCGGACTACATCAAAGGAAAATGGGCTATATTGTTTTCACACCCTGCTGATTTCACACCCGTTTGCACCACCGAAATGACCGGGTTTGCTGAGTTGGAGGAAGATTTTGCCAAAATGAATACCCAGCTCATTGGCTTGAGCATCGACAGCATTCATTCACATATTGCTTGGGTACACAATGTAAAGGAGAAAATGGGCATTCTGATGAAATTTCCCATAATTGCTGACATCGACATGAAGGTATCAAAACTTTATGGCATGCTCCAGCCCGGCGAGAGCGAAACGGCTGCAGTAAGAGCTGTCTTCTTCATTGACCCCAGCGGCAAAATAAGGTTGATCATGTATTACCCACTGAATGTAGGCCGCAATATGGACGAGATCATCCGTGCCCTGCAGGCATTGCAGGCTGCTGACAAACACAAGGTAGCCCTGCCCCTGAATTGGAAACCCGGTGACAAAGCCATTGTGCCTCCACCGAAAACTGTTGTTGAAATGGAGGATCGGATCAATTCAAACTATGAAATGGTGGACTTCTATCTGGCGAAGAAGAACATTTAGTTGGGGTGGTGATAGGTCAGGTTTAGGTAAATTTTTGTTATATTTGCCTAAACCGGACTTAACAAGGCTCATTTGACATATTGAAGACATTTGAATATCAAATATAATTATTGTTTAACACAAAAAAACGAAAGGAATTGAAAATGACAAAATTGAATGCAATTGGATTGAATGAAGAAAAATCCAAAGACCTGGTGTTAAAACTCAATAGCTTACTTGCTACATTTTCCATACTTTATATGAATGTAAGGGGTTTTCACTGGAACATCAAGGGTGAAAACTTTTTTGAATTGCATGAAAAATTCGAGGAAGTTTATAATGATCTGCAAGTTAAAATTGATGAAATTGCCGAACGGATCCTTACGCTAGGGTTCACGCCTGCGCATGCCTACAGCACTTACAATGAAACTTCCAGTATTAAGGAAGTTAAGGATGTAACCAATGGGCGTGAATGTGTGAAAAACCTGCTTGATAGCCTCAAGCAGCTTATCATCAAAGAGCGTGAAATACTTGACCTCTCGGGTGATCTGGACGACGAAGGCACCAATGCCCTGATGAGTGATTATATTCGTGAGCAGGAAAAAACAGTTTGGATGTTGACTTCCTGGC
>CALAZZ010000015.1 GCA_937926515.1 uncultured Bacteroidales bacterium
CTGTCTATAAATAGGTCAGCATCAATCAGAAGTTGTACATAAGTCCTACTACGAATGTACGCGCCAATCCAACACGGATTCCTTGTGGACGCCTCGAAACGATATACCGCTCATTCAGCAGATTTTTAACCGAACCCGAAAGCTCCAAACCCGTGTTTCCAATTTTGTACCAGGCGCCCGCACTGATAATCATATATCCTGGCATTTCACCTATACGGCCGTTGGCAGTGGCCTGGACATAGTTGTGATCGGGATCATTCTGATCCATCAGAATGTAAGTTTCTACATCCCGGGTGTTGAGCAGGTCAGTGTATTGGCTTCCGGTATAGGATGCCAACAGGTTTAATCCCAGGCCCCTCGCCGTTTCAAAAGTCAATGAGCTGTTCATTAGGAATCCCGGTGCATATGGTGTGGTATTGCCTTTCACATTTACTTTGTCATCAACGCCATCCATACTTTGCCTGAATGTTACAAGCCTGTCCGATGCAAGCACAGATTCAAGCCATGTAAGGTTTGTTTTGATGCTGAGCTTGTTTTGTTCAGAAAACAGCTGATCCAACCTTAGTTCAAAAGCCATTTCAACACCTCGGTGCTGGGTTCTTCCCCCGTTTATGAGCCCTGTGCCGGCCCCACCTGATGATTCGGAAACGGGAATGACCTGGTTTGAGAAGTCCATGAAAAACACGGTGGCTTCAGCCATAAAAACGTCAATAATCTTGATTCTGGTTCCTGCTTCGTAGTTCCAGCTTTTTTCGGCTTCGAGTTGGATATCCTTTCCAGTATTGCTGATGGCATCTTTTATCCGCGGTGGAGCGAACCCCCGGTGGATTCCTGCGTACAGCCCTATATTCTGAGATATTTGATGGTTGATGCCGGCCCCTGGTATGAGCTGGTGAAGTTTGGTGTTTGCCGTGATGGTGGTATCTTTCATGGCGAGACGCAATATTTTTCGCTCATAATCGAGTGTTTCAAGTCGGATGCCACCGGTAAGTGTGGTTCTGTTGCCAAGCATTAATTTGTTTTGAACATAGGTGCTAAAAGCTTTTCCTGTTCTAATTTCATCATCGCGTAATATTCCTGAAAGGGCTTCGGCCGTTGTTCCATTCACTCTTTGTTCAAAAGCCCGCTCGTATAAAAACCTTGCGCCGGCATCAATTTGGTTTGTAAATCCCAGCAATGCATATTTCAGCCTGATGCGTGATTCAGTGCCGGCAACCTCAAACTGTCGGTTGCGGTTGCCGGTGGTATTGCGTAGGTAGATCGCTCCTTCGGGTTGTGAATCATCACCATACCATATGCCTGTCAGCCCGCCGGCATTTGCATCATACGTAAAATCCTGTCTTAACCAATTGCGTGAAGTGGTGTAGCCAAACAAATTGGTTTTAATCGTGAGCCGCTCGTTGATAAAGAAATCATAGGCAGCTGACAGGCTGTAGCGCCTTACATCAAGCCGGTCATCCGGTGCAATTCGCAAGTCATCCATACCGCCTAGATCATACATAGCTTGTGTAAGTCCCACATAGGTTGCATTTGAAGATTCGTTATAAATGCCATATTTAATATTCAGAACGGAACGTATGCCTGTTTGTACCCTGACTTTTCCACTCAGGTCATCCAGCCTGAACCGGGTCGGCCCCAGGTTCTCGGCCTGTTTTCTGAGATAAGTGGTCGTAAAGCCTGCATTTCCAAAGGTGTTTCCATAGTTTAGCAGCCCATTGAAGTAGCTTCCCTGTCCCCCCTTGACAGATAGGAAACCTGAGCTCTCGGCCGGCGGGTCAGCCGTGATATAATTGATCACACCGCCAATGGTCTGTGGACCATACAGCACCTGTCCATTTCCTTTAAGCACTTCAACACCAACCATGCGATCAATAGCCGGAGTGTAATACATTTCGGGCTCACCATAGGGACCCAGGGCAACAGGGATGCCATCTTCAAGCATAAGTACATTACGGCTCCTGTCAGGATCAAGTCCACGTATTCCAATATTTGCCCGCAATCCGGTGCCTTCCTCTTCAACCGTATGCATGCCGGGCACCATGCCGAATACTTCATTGTTACTTAGAGGCATCCCTTGCCTGATCTCATCCTGTCGCACGACTGTTGCTGATCCCGGCAGATAGCGTAATACCCCCATGCGACTTCCTGTTACTGTAACCTGATCCATCATGATCACATCCTGCTCAAGTTCGAAATTAATTTCCATTTTTGGCTGGTGTGCTGTTACAAGTTCCATTTCATCAGGCAGGTAACCTACAGCTTGTACCTTAAGGTTGTAGGTGCCCGGAAGAAGCGATAGCAGATATTTTCCCTGTGCATCAGTGGCCGTGCCTATGGTGCTGTTTTTAATGTAAACGGTTACAAAGGGCAGAGGTTCGCCCTTGCTGGTGACTGACCCGTGTATGATCACAGGCTCAAGTGATTCTTTAGTTGAGGCGTAGGTATGAACCAACAAGATTGAAAATAAAATTAATAATGAATATTTGGACAGGGATGCTTTTTTCATGGTCTGAGCTGATTTGGAAGCGAAATTAGATTGTATAGTTGAGCCACTCAATACCAATGATTAGGTATTTTATCACTTGATATCCTGAAATAACCTTAATATCACGGAGGAGTTTGATGTTGCCTGCCAATTGTTGTATTTGTTTTAACGATTAGGTTATATTGACCAATTTAGCCGATAGGTTACTAAGATTGATCCGGGAGAAAATGCGTTTAATGGAGAAGTGATGCCAGGCAGGAAATGATCAGGAGAGCGGGCTGTTATTAACTCAATTACGCATTATCGTATTAATTGTGGTATAGCCACAGTAGCTTATTTGCGGGCTTCGTTCCTATCTATCGAGATGAAGCACACGCGGAGCAGAGACCACCAAACTACCACCAAGCCCCGCTATTGTTGGCTATACCATATTGCCAACTGGGCATTATCTGAATAGTTTTAAATAATTATCAAACATATATACTCTGCTTCTTTGTCCACCAGTCTTTTCTTTCAGTATTTTAAGTTTCTCTAAATCTGAAATTAATTTGTAAGATGATGGCATTGAAATCGATGCAATTTCACTAACCTTGTCTGCAGTAATTATTGGGCGTTTATATAGATATTCTATTACTTTCATTGCTTTTAACGCTCTACTGCCTAATGATTGGATGTCAATATCAATTTGCTTTTTAAGTTGTAAAATATTGTCAAAAGTGATAATACCATTTCTTGCAGTTTCAATCACTCCTACAAGAAAGAATTTAAACCATTGGTCTAAATCATTTTTCTCTCTTACTATTGTTAAATTATCATAGTATAAATGCCTGTTTCGCTCAAAGAAATCAGACAAATACAATACTGGTTTTTGCAATATTCCTTTGCTTACCAAATAAAGTGGAATTATTAATCGCCCTACTCTTCCATTTCCGTCAAGAAAGGGATGAATAGTTTCAAATTGGTAATGAACCAACCCTATTTTCAGCAATTCAGGTATATGAAGTTCTTCACTGTGAATAAACTTCTCAATATCACTCATTAATTCAGGAACTGTGCTGTGAACTGGTGGAATAAATACAGCATCATTAATTGTTGCCCCACCAATCCAGTTTTGACTAATTCGAAACTCTCCAGGTTGTTTTTTTTCTCCTCGCACACCATGCAGTAATATACGATGAGTTTCTCTTATTAATCGTGATGAAAAAGGAAGTTTGTCAAGGTGCTCAATAGCCCATTCCATTGCTTTTATGTAGTTCTGAACTTCGTCCCAATCATCCCTTTTATCCAATGGTAAGTCCTCTTTCTCTAAAAGAGCCTCATCCATATTTGTTTGAGTCCCTTCAATATTACTGCTCTGAGTCGCTTCCTTTAACACATGCATGCTTATATACAACTCTATATTTGGGATGTATTTTGAATACATATCCAATCGACCTAATTCCCTGTCAGCTTGGCTTAGCAATTGCAATACTTCCATGTTTGTAATTTGCAATTGTCCATTAATAAACTCAGGTTGAAAGCTTTTATAAAAACCTTGGCTAATATATTGTCCGGATTTAAACTTTTTCACGGTAAAATTTTAAACAAAGGTAATCCTTATTTAATTATTTTTCAATTTTCTTAAATAAGATATTTCGCTATTTAAGAAATTAAGTGTATTTTTTGAGTATGACATTTCTTAGCCTTGTTGGCAGTAATTTGAATAAGGGGAAGTAGGAATATCAATAAAATCTTATTGTACTTCAAGTATCATATGGCAATTAAATGAAGGGACTATAAGGCGGTCAACTCCAAATCAATTTTTGGACACACTTGGATAGTAAATGAAAATACATTGGGTAATCATTAGCCGGTGGTATCCATCATTGTAGCAATACAATTCTCCTTGTCTCAACAACATTGTTGCTTTCAAGTCTAAGCTGGTAAACACCGGCAGCTAATTCATTTTGTTCGAGGCTGACATAGTGATCTCCAGGCAGTAATATGTCATCCAGTAGAGTAATTATCGGACGGCCGTTGCTATCATAGAGCTGGATTCTGACCTTGCTTTGGTGTTTTACTTCAAATGGAATTGTAACAGATGTGTTTGCCGGGTTAGGATAAGGCGGTTTCAGATGCTGATAGCTTTTTATTACTATATTATCAGGCAGTGCTGTTATATCCGAGGAGAACCTCACAAGCCATAGATCGTGCACTCCGGCACCGAAGGAAAGTGTGTAACCGGCAACGATCAGGTCGCCATCCGTTGTTTGTTCAATGGCATTGCCCACATCTGCACTGCTTCCTCCCAAGGTAAGTTGCCAGATGAGTTCGCCGTCCATATCGGTTTTTACAAGCCACATATCTTCGCTGCCCATGCCGTATGATAGGGTATAGCCTGCCACGATCAGGCTTTCCTGGTCAACTGTCTGAATCACAGACTGTCCGTAGTCACGTCCTGAACCTCCGTAGGTCCTGTTCCATATTTCATTTCCTGAGGCGTCGGTCCTGATTAGCAACATATCATCCAGTCCTGCACCTGAAGAGGCAGTATATCCGGTTATGACATATCCACCATCATGCAGTTGTTTCAGGTCGTGGGCCCTGTCCACACTTGAACCACCGAAGGCACGATGCCACAATTGATTTCCAGTGGCATCTGTTTTCACAAGCCATGCATTGCCCAGGGGGCCAGGACCGTGGGTGAAGGTCCAGCCTGCCAGCGCGAATCCGCCGTCGGTAGTCTGCACGACCGACCAGGCACCATCAGAGCTTAAACCGCCGTAGGTTTCGGACCATACCATATTGCCGTCTGGGTCCGTTTTAATAAGCCACATATCGCGGCCTCCCACAGCAAAGGAAGTGGTAACACCTGCAACAACATAGCCGCCGTCAGCAGTTTGAAGTACCGAATAGCCCTCGTCATCAAGGGTTCCTCCAAAGGTTCTGATCCATTCCTGCGATCCATCAGCATCCGTTTTGATGAGCAACACATCCGTCCCCCCGGCTCCAAGTGATTTGGTGTGTCCGGCAATGATATAGCCGCCATCAGAGGTTTGCTGAACAGCATGACCCTCATCGTCATTGTTTCCGCCATAGGTGTTGTGCCATTGCAGGTTTCCATCGGAATTTGTTTTCACCAACCAAACATTACGTCCACTGGTAATGCCATAAGAACGGGTGTAACCTGTTATGATGAAACCACCGTCACCGGTTTGTTTCAGTTCGTGGCCAATATCTATATTGGTGTCGCCGAAAGTACGTGCCCACAGGGTGTCAGGAGGTGACTCGGCTTGCAGCTGTGGAAGATGAAAAAGAAGGCATAGTATCGCAGTTATTGGTATCGTAAAAGAATACTTCATGTTACATTATTTTGGTGATGAGGTTGTTGATACAAACATATAATTTTTTTAGAAAAGTGCAAGTCATGAACCTGAGGGTATGGGATGCAATAACAAAATCCCTGTACATGCTTTTGTTGTCAACAATACCGTATTGCTAAGGTCTCTTTGGTTGTTTTGTTTTTTTTAAAACTATAAAATCAGTCAGCTGTATGATAGTCGAATGTGAGACTAAAGAGTTTTGAAATAGATCCGATATCGTTTATATACCTTACCATCAACACGTTCGCACTCGGAGCGCATCCTGCTGTTGGTTTCCAGGATCAGGTGGCTGTCGATATATTGGATGCCTGCCTGACGTGCAGACTGAAATAGCTTTATACCCAGTAGGGTATCCAGACCTTTGCCCCGGTAGCTGTCTTTGATCGCCCCTAATAATAACGTGAGCATCCGCGTACGTTTGCTTTCGCGAAGGATATGATACCAACCAAAAGGGAAGAGCCTGCCACCTGCTTTTTTTATTCCCTGGCTAAGTTCGGGAATGCTCACGATAAATGCCACAACTTCGCTATTTTGGTTGGTGATGATCTTTACGAAGCGTGGATTTAGGATGGGGATATAACGGGCTGCTATTTCCTCCATTTCCTTGGAGTCGAGTGGTACAAAACCATAAATGTCGGTAAAGGTTAAATTGACAAGTTCGAGCACCGGTATGATCCAAGGGCGAAGTTCTTTCTGCTTGCGGAATTCATGCATGACATAACCGTTGCTTTCAATAACTCTTTTGCTTACCCGCTCAAAACTTTCCGGCATTTTATCCGGAAGTGGAATTTTGTAGGATACCAGGTCCACCTCTTTATGTAGGCCTAACTGCTCATATAATTCTTTCATCCATGGGAAGTTGCAGCTTGTGGTTATGGCGGGCAGCTCATCATGGCCTTCAATCATGCATCCTTGCGGGTCTTTGTCAGAAAAGCCCAATGGACCTACCAGCCTGGACATACCCATGCGTCGTGACCATTCGCTCACATAGTTCAGTAAGGCTTCTGCTATTTCGATATCCGGGTAACATTCCATGTAGCAGAAACGGGCATTTCGTTCCTGATGGATGTCATTGTAATGGGGGTTGATGATGCCCATAATCCGACCTACAGCCTGATTGCTTTTCCATGCCAGTGCCATGGTGGTAAAGCAGTGAGAGAATGATTTGTTTTTCCTGGGATTGAAATACGACCATTCATCCGAATACAAGGGAGGTATCCATTCTTCATGGTCACGATGGATTTGCTGCGGAAGGTAGATGAAGATTTTCAGCTCCTTACG
>CALAZZ010000016.1 GCA_937926515.1 uncultured Bacteroidales bacterium
CAAAAACGATTAAAATGAAAAAGAGGCTACCTCGGTTTTTGAGACAGCCTCTATTACCTCTCACCACCAGCCCAATTTCAAGTAATTTTACAATCGAACTTCCCTGGTCATTGCCACTGCCCCCATAGCAATGCTGCCACAGCATATCGCCCTCGAAATCAATTTTGGCAACCCACACGTCTGTATTGCCTGGATTGTGCAGCCCGCAACCGGCCAGGTCACCATCGGTTGAGGCGGCTATGCCCGTGAAAACATAGCCATCCTCCACCTCAACCACATCCAGTATGGATTCATGCCCATTGGTTCCCCCGTAGCAGCGGGACCAAATATGCTGGCCGTTGGCATCCAATTTTACGAGTATACCTGATGCCTTTGACTTTGGAGGTGGCATGCAATCAAGGCTGCCGTTCAGTCCGACTGTACCGTTGGCGGCTAGCAGATAGCCTCCATCCGAGGTTTGTATCACCGAGTTGCCAAATTCTATGCCAGAGGCGAAATTTGGCGTGTATGGTGTGCCGGCCGTAAAGTCCCATTCTACCTGCCCATTGGCATCCAGCTTGACTACCCAGGCGTCAACAGCCCCATAAAATACTGAGATGTCACCGCCCATACCATAGATCTCCCCCACCCCGATGATGCCGCCATCGGCTGTGGGATAGGCCCCCCACAACCAATTGGTATTTGGCCCGCCGGCAATGGTTTGCCAGATGATGTTATCCTCACCGTCAACCTTCATAAACCAAAAGCTCCAGGTACCCGGGTTGGGGTTGTAGTCAATGGTGCCATTTTGGGAGGCAGTAGATCCGGCAAGTAAGAAATTACCATCGCCTGCATCGAAAACAGCATAAATATCATCACCATTCGAACCACCATAACTTCTTTGCCACATCATTTGTCCCACCTGGTCAAGGCGCACCACCCATCCATCCATATTACCCAAATCTATTGTAACATCCCCATCCGTTGACTTTGTACTTCCCACTACAATATAGCCGTCAGCTGTTTGCGCAATCCCATAGGCTTCATCCTCGTCGGTGCCCCCAAAGCAGTTTTGCCATTCAAATTGGTAGTGCTGGGCAGGGGAAGTTAAATGAGTGAAAAACAGGACCGACAGTATTAAAATTAAATTTCTCATTTTTTGAATTTGAAAAACTTGCTGTGCAGTTTGTTCACCGCACAGCAAGTTTGGTTATTTTACCTGTGTATTACAATCTTTCCGGATTTGTATTCGCCTGCTTTAATAATGGCGTAGAAGTATATGCCGGGTTCCAGGCCGCGTATATCCCACATTTTCTGGCCTTGCTTGCCTGTTACTGTCAGGGTTTCGATAAGCCTTCCGCCGGCATCGGTTATGCGGATGGTGGCTTCGGGGGATTCGTCGGGTAATCGGTATTCAAATACTACCCAGTCCCTGGCAGGGTTGGGTTTTGCTGTTATCGAGAGCGAGCTTTCCATTGCCGGCTTTTGTACGTTAATGGCTGCATTCTTGAAAGAGCCTGTTTCGTCCACACATGGGCAGGGTTCAACAAATTCGTGATAAACCATTTCCAATATAGCCCTGGCCTGTAAGGCGGCAGTGCCTGTGCCTGTTGCCAATTGCTCAATCTGTAGCTTTTCCGCTTCGATCAACTGGAACAGGTTGCGTCCCTGCATGTGTAGTGTGTGCTGCAGGTTGAGCATGGCCATATAAGCATTGTGTGCCATCAGTTCATCATCTTGTAATTGGTACAATTGGGGCAGCATATTAGCCAATGACAGCGCGATGGCATAATTGCCCTCCTGAACAAAGGTACCGATAATTTGTTTATCGGATTGCATACCGCCCAGGTTGTTCAGCCATTGCCTCAGCAGGTTGTTGTCTACAATGCTGTCGTGCACAATATGTCGTATCATATTGTGGGCAGCCCGTGTTTTGTTTCTGTTGTACAATGACATTTGTTGTTCAAGCACAGTTTTGTAGGTTGTCCCGGTGGCTACCTGTTTTAGGATATTTACCATATAATCAGGTAAAGGCTCCTCTTTCTGCTCCAGGTAGATAATCAGCTCCTCTTTTTTCAATTCATCGGGGTTGGCTGCCAGAATGTCGAACAGGGCGGCATCATTGAACACATCGGTACGGTCGGAAGCTTCTTTGAGCACCTGCATCGAAAGGTGGGGCGATTTGCCTAGCAATTGTGCCCGCAAGGCCCACATATCGTCAGGATGTGCGGTTTGTATGTCGAATACAGTGCCATCGGTATTGCCGCCATCCATCAGTGAAGTGTATAACGACTTTACATTGTTGTAATCATTAAGGTTTACTATAAACAACTGTTCGGCCTGCTGCTGCTCGGCGGCATTCATTGCCATGGGTTTTTCGTCATCATTTCCGCCATAGTATGACGGGCAACTGTTGTTGTAGTTTATGGCTTCAAGTCCAACCCTGTATACTTTGCCCGAAACAGGCGCTTGATCAGCAATATTTTGGTTATAGAAATACTGAAGAAGGTGTTCCCCATCATTGTAAAAGTGCCAGGTGGCCCCGCTTTGTGTAAAGGTATTACCGGCCGCATGCTCCCAATATCCTTGTTCGGATTGAATACCACCACTTTTTAAACTGTCCCTGCCCACATAGAAATCAGCATAATTGCTTTGGTTTTGGTTGCAGAAATAGGCCAGGCCCTTAAATCTGTCTGCTTGCAACCAGTTTTTGCCTTCGGAATAGTTGGCGTAGCTCAGGTCGGAAAAATAGTTTTTATACACTTCGTCGGCTTCCTGGGTATTGTTGATCCAGGCGCCAAGGTAAATGCCGGATGGTGCAGCTAAATATTTAGTGAAATTGTTTTCCTGTATGGCAAACCCAGTGGATAAGTTGGTATATATACCCACACCATCCGCTTTCATACACTCACTCCTTGAGTCCTGCTTGCCCACATCAAAGGATGAGTTCAAGATGGTGAAATTACTTACTTCATTTACATGCACACCATTATCGTTGTTGCTAAATGCGGCCCTGTTTACAAAGAAAGGCGGGCTGAAAGATAACGCTTTTGAAGATGAAACGGCCCGGTTAAACCCTGTGAAGGTGTTTTTCAGGTAGCCGGGGCATGGTATTGTATTCGGGTCAGCACATACCGGCAACAGGCTGAAGCCTGCGCTGTATGCAGCAATGCCATGATTGTAGTAGCTGACGTTTTCAGCCTCGGGATGCAGGCTAAAATTGCAAACCTTGAAATCAATACCAAACACATCGAAAAGGTCCACATGCTTGTAGAATTTTTCTTCAGCATGATAGTCTTCTGTGAGTTCGAAGGTGCAGTTTTTGAAATAACTTCGGTTATCCATACGCTGCTCCGGGTTTGCAGGATTGAAGTTCCAATACATTAAGGCTTGCAAGGCCTTGGTATTGTTGCGGAAAATGGCATCATTGGCCAATACAATTCCGCCGGTTGAGTTGTAATCGCCCGGGTTCCATAAGACAACGGCATCAATGGCATTTTCGATGATGGCGCCATTTTTAAGTTCAAGCATACCCTGGTGCAACACACCGTACTGGTCGGGCCATTGGGATTGTTGCTTGTTGCCCCACACCTGGATGCCTTGCCAGGGAAGATTGCAGAAGCTTGTGACTTTGCCGCCATTAACATCGAGTTTAGCTCCAGGCTTTATAATAATCTTGGAATTTTCATTCATTCTTATATAAACATTATCAATTTCTAAAGTCACATTTGGTTCAATCACTAAGTCTCCCCTGATATAACGATCTTGTGACCAAATTTCATTTGATAGTATTTGGGTTGTTTCTTCCAGCCAAAAACATGGTAAGTCAGCTTCCCAAATGCCACGACCAAATGTAGAAACAGCAATTCTGGAATTATAAACATCTATGTGAATATCTGTAACTATCGTGTTAGGAAGGTTTCCAGCAATTTTCTTCCACTCTCGATCCTGTTCCAGATACAAAAATAGACCAAGGTTTGTACCGGCAAAAAGAACATCAGAAGTACCAGGGAGTATCTCTAGATGCTTAATATCAATGTAGGATGGCAGGCCATCTGACATATTAGTCCATTCTTTACTTAGTGTATTAACCGAATACACATTTCCACCTGCACCCACCCATATTTTATCAGGATTAAAATAGTCTATTGCAATTGAGTTTATCCATTTGTCCTCAAGCGGAGAACCAATGTCCTCCCAGTCTTCAGTGTTCAAACCACCTCCGTTCACCGTTTTAAATACCTTCTGATGATCACCTTGGGTATTACCTATCCAACTGATATAGATATAGTCACTGTTCGAAAATGAATTTGCAACACGCCATGTTCTATTATTGGTAACTCCAGGGAAATTTGCATGGTTATGCCAATTATTACCATATTGAATTGATCTCCTTAGCCCAAAATCATTTGTCCCATATAAAATATTTGGATATGATTTATTCTGAATAAAGAATGAGTGAAAATGAAAATTACCTCCGATACTATGAAAAGTTTGTCCTAAATTATAACTTCTATACGCTGTCTTTTGTATAGATGTCCATAGAGTATCTGGATATCTCCAATTGAATATACATTGAAAGCCATCACCAGCAACAACGTGTTTGGCTGACCAATTACCATTAGTTTTAGTAAATAAATTCACACCGCAATCAAAAGCCCCACTCATAGCAATATTTCTATTTTTATCACTAATTCCAAGATGGTAAACAGTGGCAACAGCGAGGCCATTACACTTGTCTTGCCAATTATTAAGTAAATCTGGCATTTGCGATTTGAAAACACCGCCATCATTGCCTACCCAGAGTACTTGGCCATCAGGGCTGAATGTCATGTGATGCATGTCAACATGTATTTCACAAGAGTGATAGTTTGAAGTAACATTTGTCCATGTACAAGGGTTGTTATCTAAAAGATTATCTGATCTTCTGATTGGAGCAGTATTACCGTACACCATTACTAAATTACTATCAATAAGCACAGGTGAAATAGTCCAACCCATATCTCATTCAGGCCCAACTCCTGGTTCATTAAGATCCGCTTTAGGAAGCATACCTTTACTAATTAATGTGCTGCTTGGTAGATTGTATCGGTATAAGTAGGAAGTATTTGGGCCACCCCAATAAGTCGCAACTATGAAAAGATTTTCGGGTGCTGCTGGTGATATATCGATTATTAATCTTCGACCTTCGTGACTTGGTATCATTTCTAAGTTTTGTAATTCTTCATGAGTACTATTAATCCAATCCAACGAATATACCGAAGTATTTAATCCAGTTCCTGACGCGTATGCAGTACCAAAGGATATAGGATCGAATTCAACATCATAAAAGTCGCCATCAATCAATTTTACGAATTGAGGTTGCGCAGATAACGCATCCATACAAACGTATACACCATTAGTTGTGGCGACTAAAAGTACTACATTGCCCTGATATTTTGTGGAAATTAGTTTTCGCATTCTCAATACATTCGTCAGGCCAATGATTTCCCAACTACCACCCCCATCAGTTGTTCGTGCAACTCCAATTGAATTTTGCCATAAAAATCTACCTGGCATGGATTCAGCATTACCTGTTGAAATAAACCAATTTGTTTCACTGTTGTCAGGATCAAAAGCAATACTTGAAACCCCACAGCGTGGCAATCCCTTATCAGTTCCAGCATTTATCCAGTTCTCTCCTCCATCAAATGATTTCCATAATCCCCCTACCGGTGAACATGCAAACATTTTTAGATACAATGTATCATTAGGATCAAATGCAATATAGTGTATCTGCCCAAGTCCTTTTGCCCATCGTTGTGTGCCTTCAGGCATGCTATTCGGTCCAATTAGATTCCACTCTAATTCAAAGGGTGTATAAGAGTATGTGATATTTCCGCTTATGAATTCGGAAATATATTGCTCATGTTGTTGTCTTTCTATGACGAAATCACCATGAGGGTAAAGTATGGGTTGCCAATAATCAACCCATCGCATATATGGATTGTAGTCTCTGCCTTGCATATTCTCTAATCCATATATATTAATTACGCTATCAAAATACATATCAAGATTGGTCTTTATCGTATAAAAATTATCTGACTCCTGTGATAGCGACCCAAAATATGATATGATAATAACCAGTAGTAATAAATTTCTTTTCATAGTTTTAAATTATTATAAATTTGATTGAATAAAACCTACTATTATTTTGTAAATAGTACTTAAATACGTAAACTCCTTTTGAAAAACTTCTTTTATCTATTGCTATTTCATGGCAATATTTATCAAATTCTTCTGTCACAACAAATCCATGTATGTCATAAATTTTGTAATCAATTAGAGTTGTATTGCTTAAGTTGCAAACCAACCTTGAAAGGTCAGTAACAGGATTTGGATTAATTGCAATACGATTTGCATGTGAAATATCATCAATACCAGTATTGAACCCGAAGCATCCCTGAAAAAAAGGATTATCAGTCCATTCATATAATTTCTCATCTTTATAAAAGAAACAGGTAAGGTTAAAATCAAGCTCGAAGGTGTATCCACAATGGTATAATGTTTCAACCAATGGAAAATTCAGACTGCCTATTCCTTCTACCCAAATTTGAATACAATCATTTGCAAGAGGAACTTGCATAACTTGGTATCTACTGCTAATTCCATTATTTAATTGAATCATTCCGGTATCTATGCATATAAAATCGGCACCATTGATGTGTATAGTATCGTACTTGGATAAACTATAGTCGTATGCGATAATCTCATAGCCCATATAATCATCCAAATAATAAACCTTCTTACCTTCATCTTCAACCCTGAATGCTCCAAAGTAAATATATTGAGGGGATTCATTGATTGAATACAATACCTTTTTATATTCTTTGTCATTAATTAAGGTATCTCCTTGAATTTCGAATTTCCATGTATCAAAGTAAATGTAAGGAGGATGAGGCCATTGATACGAACGAACCAGATACCAAACAGCACTGTCTTGAGGAAAAGGCAGGTACTCTTGTGCACGTAAATGGCTAATACATACCAACAATAGCAAGGTGTAAGTGAAAATATTCTGCAAATTAAATCTATTCATAGTGTTTAGATTGATTAATTTAACGTGTTGTGCGGTTTGATTTGTTAATAAAAATGTTGATATCTTAAATGAAAA
>CALAZZ010000017.1 GCA_937926515.1 uncultured Bacteroidales bacterium
CCCTTGGCAGGGCAGGGGCCATGCAGACCGAAAGCAGTGATCACCCCAAACAGTAAAAGGTAACAACTCAAAAAAAGAAGGTATGAACGATACCAGCTTAGGTTATGATGTTGCTTACCAATATTTTGTAACCTATTTCCCAAAGTGGCGTAGAACAGCCAAATTGACATTAAATTTTTTTTACTTGTTAACCTTTTGTTACCCTTAAAAAATTTGTATAAGTTAAAAAATTGTTAATTTTGCAGCGCTTTCAAGAAATCATGGTATTAACTAAATTTTAAAACAAGATGAAAAAAGTATTTCTTTCAATCATTGCATTGGCAATGATCATGACTACGGATGGCTTATTTGCACAATCAAGTTCAGACGACGACAGCCATCAATTAACTATTAAAATTCCTGAAGTGGCACTCATTGGCATTGTACCCGAAAGCAATAGTATTACACTGGAAGCTACGGCCCCAACTGAACCAGGAGATCCGATAGAATTGGATGATGACAATGAGGATTTATGGCTAAATTATTCTTCTATTGTTCCGGGGAACGCGGGCAATAGAAGGACCATTACAGCCGAATTGGATGCAGCAGTTCCAGGTATCGACATTAAAGTCAATGCCCAGGGGTTCTCTGCAGCCGTTTCAAATGATAACAGGGGAATAACAGGAAATACTACTGGTGAAATCACTCTTGGAACTACAGGATTGGATGTTGTTAGTGGTATTGGTAGTTCGTTTACCAGCAAAGGTGCAAGCAACGGCCATCAACTCAAGTATTCATTTAGCCTTAAAGATGGTGATTATGGTGCAATCTTTGCCGAAGACCACGAAATAACCGTAAAATACACCATCACAGAAACAAATTAAGAGCATATTAGCCTTAAATAATTTCATAAAAACAAGCATACAGGATAGATTTGCAAAATGATCTATCCTGTTTGTTTTCATATAAATAGAATCAAAGCAAGGGCTATCATTATCGCTAAGCAAGTCTGTTAAATTATGAAAATGAAGTATATATTTCTGGTTTTTAGCATACTAATCAATCATGCTCTTCATGCTTCAATTCTGATATATAATGGACTGTCGCATGAGAACACAACGAATAGTGGTGCAACCTATCAGCGTTATATCGAAATACACAACAACTCTGACAAAGAGGAGTCCGTATTGATCTACCAGAAAGATTATTCATTCAATCATTTTGGTGAAACCCAATATCTCGATCCTGGAAGCCTCACCCGTTCAAATGCATCATGGATTGAGCTCTCACAAAATTTAATTAATATGCAGCCGGGTGAGAAACTGACGGTACCATTCAGGGTAAATGTGCCAGACGATAAAAGTTTGTCAGGTACCTACTGGAGCATAATTATGGTGGAGAAAATTGTTCCACCCGACCCAAACCGGCCGCCTGGTATAAGTGTCAGGTCAGTGGTTCGATATGGCATTCAGGTAATCACTCATATCGGTAATGGCGGTGAGCGAAATCTAAATTTTATAGGTACCGAATTAATTAAGAATGATACATCCACATATTATTATGTGACCATCGAGAATACCGGTGAACGAATGCTGCGACATACCGTTGCACTGGATGTGTATGATGGTGAAGGCAATAATGTTGGTATGTTCAGTGCTAAGAACAACCGCACATTCCCGGGGACCTCTGTAAGAAGTGTGATCGATCTGTCTGCTTTACCCCCGGATACATATACCGCATTGCTGGTTGCAGACTGTGAGAATGATGATATTTTTGGTACCAATATCACAATTGAAGTGCCAACAGAATTCACTCAACCCTTATCACAGGATAGAAACAATACATCAGTTGAAGAACAAGTTTCCGATGAACAAAAACCAATGCCCGAGAAGGGAGGCGAGTCAAAGCAACCTATAACAATCTTTGGCATACAGGTGGCCTCAAACCCAACGGATCCAAGCCACCTGCAGTTTCCTGGCCTGGATAACACCATTATATGCAACTGCGGGAACGTCTACCGTGTATTGACTGCAACATCAGTAAACCGAAGTGAACTCTTACCCTTATTGGAAGAAGTTAGAGCATCCGGATACCCCGATGCCTGGATCGTCAAAATGGATACATCAGAATGTGTATGCAATTGAAATGAGATGTTTTAACGGTTTTTGGTTAATCCCGTTCTTTTTGTTGACATACCTGAACTCGTCAGGTCAGGACTTTACCGTAAGCCGTTTAAACACCAGCCAAATCCAATCAGATCCCGGTAAGCTGAATACATTGGTTTTCAGAATTGTAAATCACACTGACAGCCTAATTGATCTAACAGCCAGATTGCATCTGCCCGATGGATGGACTCCTGTAATGGGGAATGAAAACTTCAGTGTTGAAGCCAATCATACAATGACCAAACTTGTTAGTTTCACCACGCCCCCTTTAACAGCTGCCAACGACTACACAGTGGGATTCGAAGTTGGCATACCCACCGGCGAATCACGACTTATCGAAACTCCGGTATCAATTAAAATTCAATCGGCTCTATCCCT
The DNA here is from genome assembly GCA_937926515.1 of uncultured Bacteroidales bacterium. GTDB lineage: Bacteria > Bacteroidota > Bacteroidia > Bacteroidales > F082 > CALAZZ01. The sequence continues at coordinate 2,523 of CALAZZ010000017.1, forward strand.
GGAGCTCATATCTTCACCTTCCTTCATCATGGCCGGTGATACTTCTGAGTTAAGTTATATGCTTAGGAACAAAAGCAATGTCACTCAGAAAATTGCCCTTACATTGAATAGCGGCCATGTCCGGGGTGCTTCAGTAGTTGAACTGGCACCGGACTCCATGCAAATCGTAAATGTAATTATTCCTACTTTAGAAAACTTGTCGCAAAGCGAACAAAGGATGATCAGGCTTGAAGCTGCAATACAGGATAGTGTTGGCACTAATGTTACTAACTTTCAGCGTTTGAGAATCATACCCACACAAGCACCTAAGCCTGATCTATTTCACCGATTTCCTATTGCAGCTAGTATGATCTATTTGCAAAGGAATCAGGGAGATATTACATTATCCGGTTATCAATTTGATATTTATGGCTCCGGTTCCATAGGTATTCAAAATATGCATCAACTTGAATTCAGGTTCAGAGGGCCTGATCGTTTCCAGCTTTCGGTCCTTGGACAATATGAGGAGTATTATGCCACCTACAAGGGTAAGAATATGCGTGTCAGCCTGGGTGATCGAAATTACTCATTAAGCCCGCTAACGGAAAACTCGAGATATGGCAGGGGGGTGGAACTCAGCTACAGAGCCGGTAAGACTGAGTTTGGCGGTTTTTACCATAAACCAAGGTTCATAGCTGATATCAAAGAGATTTATGCGGGTTATTTTAACTATCACTTCAATAGCAACAACCATATTGGCCTGCATTATTTGCAAAAGGAGCACACAGCTGAAATTGATCCTTCCCATTTGATGAGTATAACTTCTCGTTTGAATCCATTCAGTAACCTGAATCTTTTTGCCGAAGCTTCGTATGGTAGCCATGGTAAACAGGGAGGAAAAGGCTTACACCTGGGTTTCGATTTTCGTGCTCGAGGCCTGTCAGTTTCTTCCTATGTTATTCATGCAGATAAGTTTTACCCGGGCTACTATACCAACACGACTACCTGGTCCGGCAACCTGAATTATAGCCTTACAAAGAAGTGGAGGATCATGTTAAATGCACGTCATGATGATCGCAACGCAGCCAGGGATACACTCTTTGGTACTTCTCCCTATAGGGAATATTACAGAGCAGGAGTTGGACTTTACTATTCGAAATCCGGAAACATCAGGGCTTATGCTACTTACAACAAGTCGGAAGATAGGGCCGAAAATAAACTATTCCACTATGATCAAAAATACATCCGCCTGGAGCTAACTCAAGCAATACAAGATTTTCAACTTAGGTTTTACAACAACTATGGTGTAAGTCAGAACTTTTTACTGGATGATACTAACATTGGAAGATCAGTTCTTTTATATGGAAGTATTGCATATAAACCCGGATCGCGACTAAGTTTAAGCACTTTCGCTTCTTTCCAGCGTGATAACCGCTACTCACAAATCATTAGGGATTATTGGTACTATGGTGGAGATATTTCGACCTGGATTACACCCTCTACTTTTTTCTCACTACGTTTTCAAAATAATTATTCAATCGAGGAGTACTATCGGGATAGAAGCTTGTTTGACTTAAGGTTTAATCAACGATTCCTGCGTAATCATGAAATCTCTGCGATGGCCCGCTATGCTTTGATACAGAAATTTACGGACGAATCTGACCTTTCCTTGGCGATCAAATATACATGGAGAGTTGGAATGCCGTTTAAAAGGAAGGACAAGACTGGTGTAATGGTATCGGGCAAAGTAGAAAACCTTGGTACAGAATCGGTTGAGGGTATAATTCTTAACCTGAATGGGTATACAACCACCACTGATGCAGAAGGGAACTTCATATTTTACAATGTACAACCCGGTGTGTACCTATTATCATTGGATCCTGCCTCGGTGAGGTTCATGGAAATCACAGACACCCGTCTGCCAATGACCCTAAATATTGAACCTGATACCGATAAGCACATCCATTTCGGGCTTACAACCGGGGCCACGATATCCGGAAAACTAATTCTGCCTGAACTTGAAAATGGTAACAGCCTGATATTTGCCAGGTTGAAAGATGTTCACGGTCAGGGACGAGAAGAATTATTTTTTCTGAATAATAGGTTAATCGTTGAAGCCAGAAAGAAAGATGAAGTTATTCGGCTTATGACAGATCAATTTGGTAACTTTGAATTTAAAAGTTTAAGACCCGGGACCTGGACCATCGAAGTGTACAGCAATGGATTGTCAAATGACTTACAACTTGAACAAACATTATATGTGTTGGAATTAAAATCGGGCGACAAACAAAGGATTAATGTATACCTAAAAAATAGAGAACGCAAAATAAGATATGTTGAACCACCGGCAAATAGTTCGGGCAAATAAAAAGATTACCAGTTATTTAGGACTGAAACTCCTTAAGGTGATTATACTGGTATTGACTGGATTCCCTGTGTTGGGTCAGCAGCAGGCCGAAGGCAGGAATGCTGTCAATGTCACTTTGCCGCCCATTGCACTTATTGACATTGAACCGGCCGGCCAAACAATTGAACTTGCATTTGATAGTCCGCTTCAAGCCGGATATCCCATAGTGGCGGGCGCTGCAAGTATGAATAATGAGCTTTGGTTAAATTATACTTCTGCCATCACTGCCAATGGTCCAAGCCGAAACGTGAGTGCTCAAATTGATGCCGGAAATCTGCCAAGTGGTATAAGGCTCAAATTAGTTACCGGTTCATATAGTGGTGCCGGTGAAGGAGCTACAGGTATTCCTTCAGGTGAGATTTCCTTGTCCACTGTTCCACAAAGTTGCATCAGTGGCATCAGAGGCGCCTTTACAGGCGATGGTGTTGGAAACGGTCATCAGTTGACCTATTTGCTCGAAATTGAAGAATATGGTCAGCTGTTTGCGGTGCCTTCGGCGGACCTGGTAATAACTTATACAATAACAGATAACTAATTATAAGTGAGGAATCTAATTATATTTCATATTCTTATTCTCAGCTCATTATTTATGAGTAGGTCGCTTTTTTCTCAAGCAGCCATGACCATTGAATTTGATGTATTAAATGATTGGGAGATTAATGTGAATGACGCCATAATTACAGAGCCCGGAAATAACTATACCGGCAACTACACCAGTGAATCTCAGGAAGTCGTTATATCTCACTTAGTAAAACCACCCGGTCAATACAGGGATCATTCCTGGACCATCGAGGTGAACAAGGAAGATTCAAACTGGCATCCCTTATT
>CALAZZ010000018.1 GCA_937926515.1 uncultured Bacteroidales bacterium
AATAAGGGATGCCAGTTTGAATCTTCCTTGTTCACCTCGATGGTCCAGGAATGATTCCGGTATTGACCGGGTGGTTTTACTAAGTGAGATATGATGACTTCCTGAGATTCACTGGTATAGTTACCTGTATAGTTATTGCCGGGCTCAGTAATTATGGCGTCATTTACATTAATTTCCCAATCATTTAAAACATCAAACTCAATGGTCATGGCCGGCTGAGAAAAAAGCAACCTACTCATAAATAATGAGCTGAGAATAAGAATATGAAATAAAAATAGATTCCTCACTTATAATTAGTTATCTGTTATTGTATAAGTTATTATCAGGTCCGCCGAAGGCACTGCAAACAGCTGACTATAGTCTTCAATTTCGAGCAAATAGGTCAATTGATGGCCGTTTCCAACACCATCGCCTGTAAAGGCGCCTCTAATACCACTGATGCAACTTTGTGGAACAGTGGACAAGGAAATCTCACCTGAAGGAACTCCTGTAGCTCCTTCACCGGCACCACTATAAGAACCGGCAATTAATTTAAGCCTTATACCACTTGGCAGATTTCCGGCATCAATTTGAGCACTCACGTTTCGGCTTGGACCATTGGCAGTGATGGCAGAAGTATAATTTAACCAAAGCTCATTATTCATACTTGCAGCGCCCGCCACTATGGGATATCCGGCTTGAAGCGGACTATCAAATGCAAGTTCAATTGTTTGGCCGGCCGGTTCAATGTCAATAAGTGCAATGGGCGGCAAAGTGACATTGACAGCATTCCTGCCTTCGGCCTGCTGCTGACCCAACACAGGGAATCCAGTCAATACCAGTATAATCACCTTAAGGAGTTTCAGTCCTAAATAACTGGTAATCTTTTTATTTGCCCGAACTATTTGCCGGTGGTTCAACATATCTTATTTTGCGTTCTCTATTTTTTAGGTATACATTAATCCTTTGTTTGTCGCCCGATTTTAATTCCAACACATATAATGTTTGTTCAAGTTGTAAGTCATTTGACAATCCATTGCTGTACACTTCGATGGTCCAGGTCCCGGGTCTTAAACTTTTAAATTCAAAGTTACCAAATTGATCTGTCATAAGCCGAATAACTTCATCTTTCTTTCTGGCTTCAACGATTAACCTATTATTCAGAAAAAATAATTCTTCTCGTCCCTGACCGTGAACATCTTTCAACCTGGCAAATATCAGGCTGTTACCATTTTCAAGTTCAGGCAGAATTAGTTTTCCGGATATCGTGGCCCCGGTTGTAAGCCCGAAATGGATGTGCTTATCGGTATCAGGTTCAATATTTAGGGTCATTGGCAGACGGGTGTCTGTGATTTCCATGAACCTCACCGAGGCAGGATCCAATGATAATAGGTACACACCGGGTTGTACATTGTAAAATATGAAGTTCCCTTCTGCATCAGTGGTGGTTGTATACCCATTCAGGTTAAGAATTATACCCTCAACCGATTCTGTACCAAGGTTTTCTACTTTGCCCGATACCATTACACCAGTCTTGTCCTTCCTTTTAAACGGCATTCCAACTCTCCATGTATATTTGATCGCCAAGGAAAGGTCAGATTCGTCCGTAAATTTCTGTATCAAAGCATAGCGGGCCATCGCAGAGATTTCATGATTACGCAGGAATCGTTGATTAAACCTTAAGTCAAACAAGCTTCTATCCCGATAGTACTCCTCGATTGAATAATTATTTTGAAAACGTAGTGAGAAAAAAGTAGAGGGTGTAATCCAGGTCGAAATATCTCCACCATAGTACCAATAATCCCTAATGATTTGTGAGTAGCGGTTATCACGCTGGAAAGAAGCGAAAGTGCTTAAACTTAGTCGCGATCCGGGTTTATATGCAATACTTCCATATAAAAGAACTGATCTTCCAATGTTAGTATCATCCAGTAAAAAGTTCTGACTTACACCATAGTTGTTGTAAAACCTAAGTTGAAAATCTTGTATTGCTTGAGTTAGCTCCAGGCGGATGTATTTTTGATCATAGTGGAATAGTTTATTTTCGGCCCTATCTTCCGACTTGTTGTAAGTAGCATAAGCCCTGATGTTTCCGGATTTCGAATAGTAAAGTCCAACTCCTGCTCTGTAATATTCCCTATAGGGAGAAGTACCAAAGAGTGTATCCCTGGCTGCGTTGCGATCATCATGACGTGCATTTAACATGATCCTCCACTTCTTTGTAAGGCTATAATTCAGGTTGCCGGACCAGGTAGTCGTGTTGGTATAGTAGCCCGGGTAAAACTTATCTGCATGAATAACATAGGAAGAAACTGACAGGCCTCGAGCACGAAAATCGAAACCCAGGTGTAAGCCTTTTCCTCCCTGTTTACCATGGCTACCATACGAAGCTTCGGCAAAAAGATTCAGGTTACTGAATGGATTCAAACGAGAAGTTATACTCATCAAATGGGAAGGATCAATTTCAGCTGTGTGCTCCTTTTGCAAATAATGCAGGCCAATATGGTTGTTGCTATTGAAGTGATAGTTAAAATAACCCGCATAAATCTCTTTGATATCAGCTATGAACCTTGGTTTATGGTAAAAACCGCCAAACTCAGTCTTACCGGCTCTGTAGCTGAGTTCCACCCCCCTGCCATATCTCGAGTTTTCCGTTAGCGGGCTTAATGAGTAATTTCGATCACCCAGGCTGACACGCATATTCTTACCCTTGTAGGTGGCATAATACTCCTCATATTGTCCAAGGACCGAAAGCTGGAAACGATCAGGCCCTCTGAACCTGAATTCAAGTTGATGCATATTTTGAATACCTATGGAACCGGAGCCATAAATATCAAATTGATAACCGGATAATGTAATATCTCCCTGATTCCTTTGCAAATAGATCATACTAGCTGCAATAGGAAATCGGTGAAATAGATCAGGCTTAGGTGCTTGTGTGGGTATGATTCTCAAACGCTGAAAGTTAGTAACATTAGTGCCAACACTATCCTGTATTGCAGCTTCAAGCCTGATCATCCTTTGTTCGCTTTGCGACAAGTTTTCTAAAGTAGGAATAATTACATTTACGATTTGCATGGAGTCCGGTGCCAGTTCTACTACTGAAGCACCCCGGACATGGCCGCTATTCAATGTAAGTGCAATTTTCTGAGTGACATTGCTTTTGTTCCTCAGTATATAACTTAACTCAGAAGTATCACCGGCCATGATGAAGGAAGGTGAAGAAATGAGCTCCAGGGATAAAGCCGATTGAATTTTAATTGATACCGGAGTTTCGATAAGTTGTGATTCATCGGCGGGCTTGCCAACTTCGAAACCTACTGTGTAGTCGTTGGCAGCTGTTAAAGGTGGCGTGGTGAAACTAACAAGTTTGGTCATTGTATGATTGGCTTCAACACTGAAGTTTTCATTCCCCATTACAGGAGTCCATCCATCGGGCAGATGCAATCTGGCTGTTAGATCAATTAGGCTGTCAGTGTGATTTACAATTCTGAAAACCAATGTATTCAGCTTACCGGGATCTGATTGGATTTGGCTGGTGTTTAAACGGCTTACGGTAAAGTCCTGACCTGACGAGTTCAGGTATGTCAACAAAAAGAACGGGATTAACCAAAAACCGTTAAAACATCTCATTTCAATTGCATACACATTCTGATGTATCCATTTTGACGATCCAGGCATCGGGGTATCCGGATGCTCTAACTTCTTCCAATAAGGGTAAGAGTTCACTTCGGTTTACTGATGTTGCAGTCAATACACGGTAGACGTTCCCGCAGTTGCATATAATGGTGTTATCCAGGCCAGGAAACTGCAGGTGGCTTGGATCCGTTGGGTTTGAGGCCACCTGTATGCCAAAGATTGTTATAGGTTGCTTTGACTCGCCTCCCTTCTCGGGCATTGGTTTTTGTTCATCGGAAACTTGTTCTTCAACTGATGTATTGTTTCTATCCTGTGATAAGGGTTGAGTGAATTCTGTTGGCACTTCAATTGTGATATTGGTACCAAAAATATCATCATTCTCACAGTCTGCAACCAGCAATGCGGTATATGTATCCGGGGGTAAAGCAGACAGATCGATCACACTTCTTACAGAGGTCCCCGGGAATGTGCGGTTGTTCTTAGCACTGAACATACCAACATTATTGCCTTCACCATCATACACATCCAGTGCAACGGTATGTCGCAGCATTCGTTCACCGGTATTCTCGATGGTCACATAATAATATGTGGATGTATCATTCTTAATTAATTCGGTACCTATAAAATTTAGATTTCGCTCACCGCCATTACCGATATGAGTGATTACCTGAATGCCATATCGAACCACTGACCTGACACTTATACCAGGCGGCCGGTTTGGGTCGGGTGGAACAATTTTCTCCACCATAATTATGCTCCAGTAGGTACCTGACAAACTTTTATCGTCTGGCACATTTACCCTGAATGGTACCGTCAGTTTCTCACCCGGCTGCATATTAATTAAATTTTGTGAGAGCTCAATCCATGATGCATTTGAACGGGTGAGGCTTCCAGGATCGAGATATTGGGTTTCACCAAAATGATTGAATGAATAATCTTTCTGGTAGATCAATACGGACTCCTCTTTGTCAGAGTTGTTGTGTATTTCGATATAACGCTGATAGGTTGCACCACTATTCGTTGTGTTCTCATGCGACAGTCCATTATATATCAGAATTGAAGCAAGAAGAGCATGATTGATTAGTAAGCTAAAAACCAAAAATAGATACTTCATTTTCATAATTTAACAGACTTGCTTAGCGTTAATGATAGCCCTTGCTTTGATTCTTTTAATATGAAAACAAACAGGATAGACCATTTTGCAAATCTATCCTGTATGCTTTTTTTCATGAAATTATTTAAGGCTTATATGCTCTTAATTTGTTTCTGTTATGGTGTAGGTTACGATTATTTCGTGGTCTTCGGCAAAGATTGCACCATAATCACCATCTTTAAGGCTAAATGAATACTTGAGTTGATGGCCGTTGCTTGCACCTTTGCTGGTAAACGAACTACCAATACCACTAACAACATCCAATCCTGTAGTTCCAAGAGTGATTTCACCAGTAGTATTTCCTGTTATTCCCCTGTTATCATTTGAAACGGCTGCAGAGAACCCCTGGGCATTGACTTTAATGTCGATACCTGGAACTGCTGCATCCAATTCGGCTGTAATGGTCCTTCTATTGCCCGCGTTCCCCGGAACAATAGAAGAATAATTTAGCCATAAATCCTCATTGTCATCATCCAATTCTATCGGATCTCCTGGTTCAGTTGGGGCCGTAGCTTCCAGTGTAATACTATTGCTTTCGGGTACAATGCCAATGAGTGCCACTTCAGGAATTTTAATAGTTAATTGATGGCTGTCGTCGTCTGAACTTGATTGTGCAAATAAGCCATCCGTAGTCATGATCATTGCCAATGCAATGATTGAAAGAAATACTTTTTTCATCTTTTGTTTAAAATTTAGTTAATACCATGATTTCTTGAAAGCGCTGCAAAATTAATAACTTTTTAACTTATACAAATTTTTTAAGGGTAACAAAAGGTTAACAAGTAAAAAATGCAATGTCAATTTGGCTTTTCTGCACCACTTTGGGAACTAGGTTACAGAATATTAGTAAACAGTATCATAACCTAACCTGGCATCGTTCATGCCTTCTTTTTTTGAGTTGTTACTTTCTACTGTTTGGGGTGATCACTGCTTTCGGTCTGCATGGCCCCTGCCCTGCCAAGGG
>CALAZZ010000019.1 GCA_937926515.1 uncultured Bacteroidales bacterium
AGATTGATCTCACACATGCCATGAATATGAATACATGCCTGTCATCTCGTCGCGAGCGACGAGACGGGTTCGAGTCCCGTCCGGACCGCTTCACTTTCCCACAATCATATATCCATTGTGGGATTTTTTTAATCTCCTATCAGAAAATTAGTATTATTCTACCCAGAACCTACTTTGTTGTAGTACTAGACTCTACTGCAGCAGGAGTCCTCTCGTGTGGAAAGCAAGTAAATAAAATTTTCCGGTTTTCTCAAAAGCAGAAACTACATTCTTCCTAAGCTCGAATGAATTTGCTTTCTGCGCATTGCTGAAGTTGAACGCTGAGGAATTTAACTAAACCGAGCACAAAATTATATGTGTTGATAGTTATTGATTTTTGCTCCAATTTAAAGGTACAATAGAGGACTCGAGCAGCAGCGAAGTGGTTTCGTTTCAACACAAGGGCACAATCCCCAATGAGTAACTGTCTAATCCCTGAGGCAGCGGATACTGAACCCAAGAGTTTTATATGGGTCCATACGGACTATTTTACCACCGTTGAAATAAATGTACCTATACCACGCAAAATCTGAAGTTTGCTCTGAAGTACTCCACCAATAGCCAGCGCTACCAATACCCAGGTCACCGAAATCAACTGTTTTCCGTCCACCTGGTAGTGCCGAGAACCCAACTTCATCAAAGCCATGTTGCGTAGTATGCGAATTCCATCTGGGATGTTCTGTGGTACTACAAGCTCCACCTAATGGAGAATCGACCTGTCGACACGATTTCAGGGCATTACCTTCATTAGTGCCTCTTAATCCCTGTGTTGTATGATCATAGGGAAACTCGAAATCACAATCTGTATTCCCCAAGGCAACACATACATATTGCTCCAATTTCGTCCATTCAAAGTGGCTGGGTAAATGCCAGCCTTCAGGACAGATGCCCTGCACACCACTAGGCATAGTGTTACTACCAACTTCGCCGTTCATTGCTGTAAACCAATCATAAAGTCCTCCATACCAATCACAGTATTCAAGGTTGTTTTCATAGCAATAGCGTGCAATGCTGTTACCTGCGGCATCACGGCTAGTTTTGAGGTTCTCCTTCATCCAGCACTGCTCCCCAATGAGCACGGTGTTGTAAACGTTGCCATCAAAATCTGTTATTGTGGGCATACCTGGGCAAGGCAATCCGGGAACCTCCAGGATAAGATTAATCGTAAAGACCACATCTAATATGTTGATCTCGCCATCAGCATTCAAATCAGCCAGATGAATACAATAGGGATCGGGGTTAAGTCCCAGAATATGGTTGATCGTGGCTACAACATCAAGTATATCTAGCTGACCGTCACAATTTGAATCACCGTACAAGAGCGAGCTTTGATTCGATAATAGCTGCTGATGAGCCTTAACAGAGGTTTGATCAGTCAAGTTTGACTGGCCAAAACCCAACTGCCATAAATGACATGAAAAAAACACAATGATTAAAAAAATTAGCTGTTTCATTTTGGTTTGTTTTAATTGTACTTCAGTACATAAGGCCCATAAAAATATAAAAAAACCAAAGTTTTTCCAATTTTTTTTTCACACTTCAAAGCTGTCATTTCAAATTAATCATTCATATGATTGGTTAACTTTGCAAAAAAAGGTCAATAAAAACTAAAACATTTATTAAAATGAAAAAAACCTTGATATTTGGTGTCGTAGTGTTTCTGCTTGGTGCCCTGATTGCAGTGCTGGTATTATTCAAACTATCACCGGGAATGATGCTGATCGAAAGTAAAAGCCCGCATGATTTTGAAACCACTGTACTCAAGTTTGAGCAGGAGGTACTGCGTAAAGGCTGGAAGATCCCTGCTGTTCATGACCTGCAGGCCACTTTACACAATTTTGGAAAAACAGTTGGGCCGGTAAAAGTATTTGAAGTTTGCCATCCTGACCACGCTGAAAAAGTGCTGCGTGAAAGTGACGAACGGATCGTGTCAACCATGATGCCTTGCCGGGTAGCCATCTATGAAAAAGCCGATGGCCATGTTTACTTATCCCGGATGAACTCAAAACTGATGGCCAATGCCATGGGTGGCATTGTTAAACAAGTGATGGCTAAAGCTTTTGCTGAGAATGAGAAAATGATTGAAGCCACCATCAAGTGACAAGAACATAAAAAAAACCGCTGAAAATCAGCGGTTTTTTTGTACTCCCAAGGGGATTCGAACCCCTGTTACCAGGATGAAAACCTGGCGTCCTGACCGGGCTAGACGATGGGAGCAGGTTTTATGATTTGAGGCTGCAAAAATACATTTTTTTTCGAATCCTCCAAATCTACATATGTAAAAAAGGTTATTTTTCGCCCCCGCTGTTTATATCTTCCTGAAAACGAAAGCCTAAGCGCTTGCCTGTTTTGAGTGAAATGGCATCAAGGGTATTCTTCATCTCATTAACGCTCACCATTTTCACCGCTTCATAGGGCGGGGTAAGCAAGTCAAAATTGATGGTGTACATGATGGTTGCTTCAATGATCTGCAAGGCTTTTTCTGCATTCATTTCATGTTTGCCAAAATCGTTGAATAAAAACCCCAGCTCTCTTTTGCCCTCAATGAAATAATGCATGTCCTTATTAACAAAAACCCGACCAATCAAGTAGCCTATGTCGTTATATCTGTTGTATTTGAATGAATCAGAAAGAAAATTATAAATGTTAATGATGCCACAGTAAGAACGATCTGGATCCTCACGCACATAAGGAGTGCGCATGATGATATGATCACGTGAAAATTCAAACACATTGGTGTGCATTAAAAAAAGTAATATGTCGCCACCGAATTTAAGCTCAATCTCAAAATCACCCCGATAACGGTTTTCGAATGCGACTGTTCGATGGCTCTTAATTTCATCTGCTTTCATCACATAATCTTTTGTGATGTCTTCAATTACGCGTTTGAAAAGACGCAAAGTTTTCAGTGTGTTTGCATAAATATCCTGCTTCAAAGTTGACTTGTTAATCAAAGTTTGAAAGAGTTTGTCGTGGGTTGATTCCTGGTCCATAATTGTTTATTCAAAGGTGAATGATAACTGAAAGATCTTATTGTTTATCCGTTCAATGCCATCGGTATATATATTATCCTCTTTGATAAGAATATCAAATAATCCATAGCTCATCTTAACTTCGATACCCAATTTGAAGAAAGTGGTATAAAAGTCAAAACCAACGCCCACGTCAATCGAAACATCATGTTGTTCAAGCTTGACAGGTAGATTGTTGTTTCTGTCCTCATTTTTCTTATTTGATGAAAGGTCAAGGCTATACTTTGCGCCGGCAAGCAAATAGGCAGCTATATTGTTATAGCGATCCGATCTGTATTTGATATGCAAAGGAAAATCAGTAAAGGTCGATGCGATGCTTTTTCTAACCGGAATAAGCTCGCTTTCACCGCTTATATCATAACGCATAATGTTGTAGTCCAAATAACGTTCACCAAAAGCAAGTGATGGAATAAATCTGAGATCAAAATGATTACCCAATCTCAAATTTCCAACAATTCCGATGGTAAAACCAGGGGTAGGCACTCCAAAAACCTCATATAATTGTAAATACTCGGTGCTGTTTAGCCTCAGATCGTCAGCGGCAGAGGGATCAAACCTCATCAAACTATGTCCATCCATTGTCTTCACACTGAAAAGCATTTGATTAGCAGCCAGAATAAAACCCACATGATATGGAGCCAGGTCGTACTTAGGCAAATTGATTACCACACGCCGCTGTGCAATGGTACTATTTGTAAAAACAGAGAGTGCAATAATGAGAAGTGCCAGGCTTATTATTCTTTTCAAATCCTAGAGGTTATTCGTACACGACATAAAACGGCTTATTCCAAGTTTTATTACAATACAGCTTGATGAATGGGGCTGCAAAAATAATGGATTTGGTTGGCAAAAGTAATCATCTCAAGGATTTTTAATCCCAATATAAATTGTTGCAATTCCGAATGTAAGCCTTTCTTCGGCTAAATGCCCAAACCCGGCTTTCTCCATCACGGAAAGAAAATCAGGGCCATCAGGGAAAGCATCAACTGATTCCGGTAAGTAGGTATAAGCCCCTTTGTCACGCGACACCAAACGTCCGACACGAGGCAAAACATGCTTGAAATAAAGCCTATAAACCTGACGAACAGGAAACTTACGCGGTTGTGAAAACTCAAGTACCACTACCAGTCCGCCCGGCTTAATCACACGGCACATTTCTGACAATCCACGGTTCAGATCCTCAAAGTTACGTACACCAAATGCAACCATAGCCACATCATAATCATCCTGCTTATAAGGTAGGTTCTCTGAATCACCTTGAAAAAGTTGAATTTGGCCATTCAGACCCTTGTCTTCAATTTTCTTTCTGCCGACATCAAGCATGGCATCAGCAATATCCACACCGATTATTTCAGCCTTGGTGTGCCTGGCAAGCTCAATGGCCAGATCAGCAGTGCCTGTAGCTACATCCAGTACTTTTCCTGGCTTAGCAGCAGCTATAATACGTCCTACCCTCCGGCGCCAGCGCTTATCAATACCTGCTGATAAAAAATGATTCAAAAAATCATATTTACCGGCAATATTGTTAAACATTTGCCTGACGGATTCTTTTTTTCCTTTAGCTACCTGCATTGTTTAAAATTTCTTATCGAATCATTACCCGAAGTACCTCATCGTGGAGTTTGTTCTTGTCAATTGGTACTACACCGACCTCTTCGCATACCAGCCCACCTGCAATGTTTGAAATCGCCGCAATGTTGTAAGCATCCTGCTTGAGTGCCATACATAAGGCTGCAACACTTAACACGGTATCGCCGGCACCTGACACATCTGCAATATTGCGCAAATGAGCCGCAACCAGGTGTTCATTTTCTTCAGAACGTGAACGGATAAAAACTCCTTTTTCGGATAGTGTTACAAGCAGTAACTCAGCTTCTATTTTTTGTTGTAGTTTAATCGCTGCATTTTTTACTTGCTCAACACCTGGTGACTCAAATCGCATATTGATCCCTTCAAACAACTCTTTAAGGTTGGGCTTAAAAAGGTCTACATTTCTATAATTTAAAAAGTTTTTATGTTTGGGATCAACAACCGTAGGAATTTTTTTTTCGCGTGCCAGTCCAACGATCCGAGAGATAAGACCCGCACTGATGACACCTTTATTGTAATCCTGAAATACAACTACATCAATTTTATCGAATTCCAGAATCTGTTCAATGCGATGGATCAACAAGGCTTTTTCACGCCTGTTGAGCTCTGTGGTCATTTCTTCATCAACACGAAGCATTTGTGTTTTGTTACCGATCACCCTAAATTTTGTTGTGGTAATGCGCTCGGTACTTTCCAGTATGCCGTTAACAGGAAGTTTGTTACTTCTGAGAATATCAAGGAACTCAGTCCCTTTTTGATCTTTTCCTATTACAGAGCATAAAATGGGTTCAGCACCCAGCGCTTTGATGTTTAATGCCACATTGGCAGCGCCGCCCGGTCGGTTTGATCGGTGTTGTACAGCAACCACAGGCACAGGTGCTTCAGGAGAAATACGCTCAACCTTTCCAAAAAGGTAGGCATCCACCATCACATCTCCAATAACCAAAACCCGGAGATTATTAAAACCATTGAACAAACGAGAGATACTCTCTGTACTGTGCATAATTCTGACAGGTTTAGGCTGCAAAGGTAAATTTTAAATCATTTGCTTAAAAATGGAGAATCAGAGAAGC
>CALAZZ010000020.1 GCA_937926515.1 uncultured Bacteroidales bacterium
GCTACTACGAAACTATTCATGTTGTGTGCCTTGGCTTGGTTATAAAATTAAGTGTCCACTAGGCTCAGCGCAGGCAAATCCGTGCCAGGACCAGTAGGGTCTTACCCTGGGTGGTGTTGAGGTAAGAATTTTGTTGTTGCCAAACTTTTTTAAATTTGAAGTCACCTAATTAAAATGGTAACTGCATAAAAATGTACTGCATGCATTTAAGATTTTACAAGCTGTTTTGCACTATTCTCGGAATACTTATCAGTCATTACATGCTTATCGCTCAGAGCGCCAGCTGTATCGGCTCTTATCCGTTTTGTACAGGCACCTTGTATAACTTTCCGGCAGGCGTACATACGGGTGTGGCATTGGAGGATGCTGATTATGGATGCCTCATACGCACACCCAACCCCGCCTGGTATCATATGAAAATACTCGAGCCGGGTTCGATCACCATTCAAATGCATAGCAGCCCGCTTTATGATATTGATTTTGTAATCTGGGGACCGTTCGATGACCTTTATCAGGCATGCGTAGATGGACTTTCAGCAACTAAAATTGTTGATTGCAGCTTCTCGGCCATGTCGTTTGAAACCTGTCATCTTCCTGACACAGAAATAGGTGAGTACTACATATTACTCATAACCAATTATTCAAATAAGGAATGTGATATCACATTTGAAAAAATAGCAGGTGATGGCGAAACGGATTGCACCATCATACCTGCTCCTGTATTATATGCGCCCAACGTGTTTCGCCCAAAGAGTAGTATTCCTGAAAACCGTGAGTTCAAAGTGGTTGGTGGATTAACCGCCGTAACCAATTTTCAACTCCATGTTTTTGATCGTCACGGAAGACTTATCTTTGAAAGTGCTGACCCACGACATGGTTGGGATGGAATAACTATAAACGGGAGTATAGCACCCGAAGGCATGTATTTTTATAAGTCTATGTATCAAAGCAGGGAAAGTAATTTTGATGAGGTTAAAAGTATGCATGAACAGGGCATGGTGATGTTACTCAGGTGATTTGCATGACCAATCTTTACTGGAAATAATAACCCACCGAAATCGAAACGGCTGCTGAGCAATAAAAAAACCAACCCTAATATTGGATTGGTTTTTTAATACATTGTCCCATCTGCTTAATCGCGCAACACACGCAGCTTGGCCTCCATGATCTTAAGGTCGTTTTTGGCGCGTTTGATCTTTTTCTCATATTCGGCCTTCATGATATCAGCTTGCTTGCTGTTGGCAAAGAAGCCGATATTGTTTTCCCAGAGCAGAATCTCTTCACGGAGTTTTGAAATACGTGAATTGAGGTTATTGCGCTCACGGCGAATATGATCGCGGCCATCAGGCCTGTCCTTCATTGATTCCACCATGCCTTCATATTCCACCGTAGTCATCTCAGCTTCGCTGACTTTCATTTTTTCAAACAAACTATCCAATGCCTTACGGTACTCAGCCTGAAGCTGATCCTTAAGCTTGATAGGTACATGTCCAATCTCCATCCATTGACGCTGCAGACTTTTTAAAGCATCAAGGTTTTTGCTTTTCTCTTTTTGTATCTCAAACGAACTGATTTGCTTGATCAGTGCTCTTTTCTTCTCCAGGTTTTCACTTTCATTTTCCCTGATATTGGAAAAGAATTCTGATTTTCGTTTGAAGAATTTGTCGCATGCTGCCCTGAAGCGCTTCCAGATTTTATCCGAATGTTTGCGTGGTACAGGGCCGATCTTTTTCCAGTCTTCCTGTAGTTTGATAAGCGCGTTGGTGGTGTTGCGCCACTCGCTGCTGTCCTGCATCGATTCAGCTTGTGCACACAGATCAAGTTTAAGATTGTAATTCTCGAGTTGCTGTTCTTTCAGTTTTCCGAAATAATCCTTCTTTGCGTTGAAAAAGCTATCCATAGAGCCTTTAAAACGTTTCCAGATTTCATCATTGAGTTTTTTCGGTGCCTGGCCAATCGATTTCCAAACGTTGAACAATTCTGAAACTTGTTTGGTCATATTTTGCCATTGCCCGATTGATTCCGGTGTGTTGGTGATCAAATCTTCAATATTTTCACAGAGGGCAACTTTGGCCTCATAATTTTGTTCCAGTTCTTCTTGCAACTGAGCATAATGTTCACGGCGCCTCTGATTGATCTGATCGGTGGCATTTTTAAACCTATCCCAGATCTCATCTTTTTTATCCTGCGGAACAGGGCCGATTTCTTTCCACTCATCGTGGTATTGTTGAAGCAACTTAAATGATTTAACAACAGATTTTTCCAATAAAAGTTCTTCAGCTTTTTCGCACAGTTCGATCTTTGCCTCGAGGTTCTTTTTCATGTCGAGGTCACGCAATTCGCGGTTGATCTTAACCTTATCGAAGAACTTTTCGACCAGGAAATGGTAATTATTCCAAAGGTTGTTGATCTCGCCTGCGGGAACTGGCCCTATATCTCTCCATTTGTCCTGAAGAACCTTGAATTCATCATAAGTTTTTTTCAGGGTTTCTTCTGAAGCAATCAGCTGTTTCAGCTCTTCAAGGATAGTGAGTTTCTCCTGAAAATTGATCTGTTTTTGTTTTTCGAGTTGCTCGTTATAGTGCGCTTTGTTTTCCTTGTATTGATTAAATGCAGCTTTGAATCTGACCTCGAGGGGGTCATCAGCGTGCTCGTAGGCCTCTTTTTCACCTCCTTCAGCGAGAAACTGTTCATATTCACGTTCGATATCTTCTTTATTAAGCTTCAGAAATTGAACCTTTATGGCTGCAACCTTGCTCTTTATCTGAGTCACATCGAGTTCTTGAACTGCTTCTTCAAGCATTTCAACCAGTTGAAGTTTATTTAAACTTTCAATCTGCGATTTATCATCTTCTTCATCTTCATCCTCATCCTCGTCATCAGAATCTGACCTCATAACGGTTTGATTGGAGGCAATAAGTTCAGCGATCTCATTTCGCTCTGCTTTTGAGATGGTGACTTCATCAGTGCCTTTTTCGACAACCATTTCGCTAGAAACTTCTTTTTCAATCTTTTGCTCTACTGTGGTTTCAGGCAAGTGGTTGGTACTGATCAATGCCAGAAGCTTTAATTTTTCTTCTTCATCGATGACACTGCCGTTTGTTGGTTGCGTCACATTTTCAGCCACTTGCTTGATGTTATCATCACTGGCTGCCGTTTCGTTATCTACATTTTCAGATGATGTGGCCTCAGTTGTTTCAACTGTTTCCCGGGTGTTCTCCTCCTTACCTTCTTCAGTGGCAGGATTTTGATTGAGCTGTTCTTTGTTTTCCATTATACGTACAAAAAAATATTAGTTATTATCTGATCACCGCTGCAAACAGGTAAAAAGACATGGGTTCATAACAAGGTCTGCAAAAATAGTAAATATTTGTTTTTGAATTCATTTAAGGAAAGAAATCCATTTAAATTGTAATAAATGGAAAATGAGCATGGTAGCAATGACTAACGCCGGATTG
>CALAZZ010000021.1 GCA_937926515.1 uncultured Bacteroidales bacterium
CGCGTTTTGATCTCTCCCAATCGGAATTTGGGCTCGCCATTTTCCCGATGACCAGCGCCATGTTTGGCTGGACAGGATTCTCTATGGCATTGTGCCGGAAAATACTGGAGTTCACCGCCAGGAATATGAAACCCGGTACCGGTTCCCCCTGGATGGAGTATAATATGTTCGTCAATTTATACCAGGTTCTAACCGGGGAATGGAAGGAAGATAAGCACTTTCAGCAGATGTATGATTACTGCATCTCCCGTGGGAACATCTGGACCCTTCTCCATTACGTCCTGTTTCACGGGCTTCAGTTTATTGAAATTGGGCTGCCCGGCAAAACAGAATTGATGATCTATAAACTGGCCATGCTCGGGGAGGATTATCAGGTAAACCTGGCCATGGCACAGCACTATCGCCTGTTTGCCAATTACACCTTCAGATACAGGAAACTGGATCAGAATATTGCAAAAGCAGACGAAGGCATAGAATACACCGGTAAGACTGGTCATGACAATATTTTGAGCATTATATTACTGACAAAGGCTTCTTCCCTTGCCATGAAAGGGGAAATTGACAGGGCCTGGGCCGTGTTCCGCGAAGGGGAAAAGCGCGCCATGGAACGAAAGATCCTCAAAATGTGGTACAGCGCTATATTTGTCACCAAAGCTTATATAGAGCTTGAAGAATTAAAAAGCAACCCCTCAGATCCGTTTTTGCAAAAGAGCATCGTCCAAACTGTAAAAAAAGCCGTCAGTGCTTCTGACAAAGTCATGAACGACCACATCGTTGCGCACCAGTTGTCCGGCTCGGTCAATACACTCCTGGGAAATTACAGGAAAGCACTGAAGCATTTTGGCATTGCCATCGACCTGGGCGAAAAATACAATGGAAAACTGGAATTGTCACGAACTTTTGTTGAAACCGGCAAGTGCCTGACAAAAGCCGATGGAACCATAAACTCATTCCGTGGCAGAAAGGCGGAAGATTATCTCACCAAAGCCAGGGAACTATTTTTAGAGATGGGCATGGAGTATGACCTGCAGGAATTGGACCGGCTCAACTGCTGACCTAGCCATAGAATTACGATGAGTACCCCGATCACTAATATATCAACCCAAAATGGTTATCCTATTCCCGTTAGAAAATCAGTTATAAACCTTGCAGGATCACAAACCATAATATTTTCTTTCAACAAATATGACTCAGGGCAGTTCGGTATGACAATGAAGTTGTTTTTACATCCCAAATCCTGGATGGCAGTCGTGAAACCTTTGGTGGTTTTGGGTGCATCGGCAAATTTGATTTCAACACAAGTAAGTACTTCTAAGCCTCTTGAAAGGATAAGGTCACATTCCGCACCTTCGGCTGTGCGGTAAAATGAAAATGAAATGCCAGGCTTCAACGAATTGACGATTTGCTCTATCACAAATCCTTCCCAGGAGTTTCCGAGTACAGGATGCCCTAAAAGCTGATTGAAATCACTGATGCCATGCAGATAATGCAATATGCCGCTATCTCTGAGATAGATTTTAGGAGATTTCACCATTCGTTTTTTAACATTTGCAAACCATGGGCTTAACAACCTCACCATAAACGCATTTTCAAAGAAACTTAAATACTTCGAAACCGTAGGACTGCTTATTCCAAGTGATCGGGCATAATTGGCATGATTCAGGAGCATTCCGTGATTATGAGCCAGCATTTGCAGCAATCGGTTCAGCAACAAAGGCTCTGCGCTCAATCCCAGTGATGGCAGATCCCTTTCAATATAAGTGAGAATAAATGAGTGATACCATTCCCGGAGCAACTCCTTATCAGGTATGAGAAAAGGTTCGGGAAACCCTCCATGCAGCCATAAATCATTAATTTTATGCTCATTACCTATTTCGCTTAGTAACAAGCCGGTAAGTTCTGTATAGGCTATTCTGCCGGCAAGAGATTCAGAAC
This sequence comes from uncultured Bacteroidales bacterium, assembly GCA_937926515.1. Lineage (GTDB taxonomy): Bacteria > Bacteroidota > Bacteroidia > Bacteroidales > F082 > CALAZZ01. The sequence goes on from CALAZZ010000021.1 coordinate 1,936, forward strand.
TTTGCTTTAATAGATCAGGATTTGCTGAACCAAGAATGATAAAGCGACCGGGTATTCTGTGCCTGTCAATAACGGCGCGTATCACAGGAAACAGATCAGGACTGCGCTGTACCTCATCAATAATAATGCAACTATCCTGATTGTTTTCGAAGAAAATTTGCGGGTTACTTAATTTACCAATATCAGCAGGTAGTTCCAGATCGAGGTAAATCACCTTCCTGTCTAATTTGGTTATTAAGAATTTAGACAGCGTTGTTTTGCCAATTTGCCTGGGGCCTAAAATGGCTACTGCCGGAAAATGTTCCAACAGTTTGAGGATTCGGGATTGCAGGTTTCTATAGATCATATCTTAATAATATCCCTGCAAATATAAAATATATTTTAAGATCTACGGGTTAAATTGATAAATAATATCAAATTGTCGTTGGATAAACAATCTGTTATCGCTTTACCCCAAATCCTGAATTAATCTATCTTAAACGTTAATAAGAAAATCTCAGGCGTTTACGAATATTTCCCAGGCGTTCAGGAATCTTGTTCATTTAAGGAGTTGAAGCAAAGTAATTTTGTTTCGAATCAAAAAACATGAGTCATGAAAAATGTAAAATTACTTCTGGCAGCATTGATGAGTCTAACTGCCATCAATTTATGTCCTAAACTTTCAGCTCAGGAAACACTGATAAGCCAACAATCACAAATAGGCTGCAGTTGCCTTTCCGAGGGCATCACCTTTACTTTGCAGGAACAGATTGATAATTTCCAGGCCAATTACCCGGGTTGCACGGAGATTGAGGGAGACGTGATTATTACAGGTTATGATATCGTCAATTTACGTGGTTTAAGTATGCTGACTTACATTGGAGGGGATTTGAGAATAGGAGACGAATTCACATATCAGGCTACAATGCTTCAAACGTTATCGGGATTAGATAACCTGGTTTCCATTGGTGGCGAAATGATTTTATGTAATAATACTTTCCTAACCAGTATATCCGCCATGAACAAACTCATGCGCATCGGGGGCAGCTTGATTATAGGCACACGATGGGGCTCCGGTTATGGGAATCCTTTACTCAGTGATCTTATAGGATTGAATAACCTAAGTTATGTAAGAGGTGATTTGAATATCTCCGGAAATGAATCCTTGGTCAATTTATCAGGTTTAGATAACCTGACCAGTATTAGCGGCAGCCTTTACATCGCTAATGAGCAACTCGCCAGCCTGACAGGACTTCATAATATCCAATCTATTGGAGGATCATTGTCAATTGGCTGTATTTATCCCGGTTGGGGGGGTGAAGGTTATTGTGTAGGTAACCCTGAATTGGTTGACCTATACGGACTTGCCGGACTTAATTCAGTCGGAGGAGATCTTACTATCATAGCGAATAATGCACTGGTGAGCCTTGAAGGTTTGGAAGAGTTAACCTCAATAGGAGGAAAACTCTCAATTGGATATGAATCCGAGTATTCATCGTCCTTTTGCGGAAATGATTCATTGGTTAACCTATCAGGACTTGAAGGCCTTGACTTCATTGGTGGCGATATTCGTATCACTGGCAATTCGTCTTTGACTAATCTTTCAGGTTTTTTGCAAAACTTAGATCTAATACTGGGTAGTCTTAGTATTACACATAATGATAATCTAACAGATATATCAGGTTTAATTGGTGTTACTTCCGTAGATGGAAGTCTTGAAATTGGAAACAATGCTTCATTATTAGAACTTTCAGGACTGGATAACCTTACATATATTGGTGAGAGCCTATCTATAAGCTATAGTAATTTGCCCAACCTGAATGGATTGACAAATCTGGCTGTTGTTGAAGATTATCTGAATATCTCCTGGAATAATTCATTGACTAATTTTTCAGGATTGGAAAACCTGACCACCATTGGAGGGCTCAAAATTGAAGGGAACAATACCCTCGGGAGTTTAACCGGCCTGGAAAACCTTACTTCAATAGCTGGTGATCTTAGGATAGGACATTATTATGGAAATCCGGCACTATCGTGTTTAAGCGGACTGAATAATCTGAATTCGATTGGGGGTTCATTGATGATACAGTCTAACAATGCCCTTATTAGCCTGATGGGTTTAGAGAACCTGTTTTCAATAGCAGGAGATCTCTTTATTGAAAATAACAATTACCTGGCTGATATGACAGGTCTGAATAACCTATCGTCAATAGGGGGCAATTTGCAAATCGGAAATTATTATGGAAATCCTGCCTTGATAAGCTTGACTGGATTGGAGAACCTGACTTCTATTGGGGGAAGCCTTACCATATCATCCAATAATTCCCTATTGAGTTTAACAGGACTTAATAGCCTGACCACCGTTGGGGGATATCTTGCTGTTAGTCAAAACAACTCGCTTGCAAACCTGGCGGGATTGGAAAACCTGACCACCGTTGAAGCATATCTTAGTATTTGTCAACATAGTTCACTTATAAACCTGCTGGGATTGGGAAACCTGACTTCTGTTGGCAGTGATTTTACTATTAGTTCCAATGATGCATTACTCGACTTAACAGGTCTCCAAAACCTGAATTCAATTGGAGGCAGTCTTATAATTGGTAAAGAGGGTTATTCTTCAGGTG
>CALAZZ010000022.1 GCA_937926515.1 uncultured Bacteroidales bacterium
TTTCACATTTTGAATTGTATTTGGAAACTCGGTGAATTGTGTGGCTGTGAGGCTGCCGCACAAGTCCTCTCGTGTGGCCATCAGTTTAACGAAATTATAAACTACATGTCCGGCTTCCGTAAAACGCCAACCCTTGGGTAAAAATATAAATCAATATTAACTAATAACTAAGCTTTACAAGTTATGTATCAACACATTGGTGGTTTTATTGGCGAGTTGATTCCATTTGGAATTTTTCTGTATTTTACTTTAGTGCTGTTTGGTGTTATTCCATTAAGCAACAAACCAATGATTTTGGAAAAACCTCCTAAATATTTTAAGATTATAGCTATATTAGGCCTTGTTAGTTTTGCTATTTTAATTGTGATGAGAGTAGTTGAATTACTATAGAAATTGCCAGTTCCTGGTCACCCCTGCTGCCGCACGAGTCCTCTCGTGTGGCAAATAAGCAAGCAAACCTCGCTCCCCCACAGCTCCTCTCGCGTGGCTGCGAAGCCAGCAAATAATGATAATGACCATGAGCAAAACCTGCGCTTCTCAAAGTGACCAAAGTCTTTACAATGAAAGCTTTGCCTAGGTTTTGATCTCCGGGTTGGAATGACAAGGTCACACATATGGACCGTTTTCAGAAAGAAATTGTACGCAACAAAATCAACTTCTTGATTCCACAAAAAGAAAAAAATATTGTTTTTAAGATCGTTTATACTTATTTTTACATGCTACAAACCAATTAATTCCATACTAATTTTAGCCAGACCACAGTCCATAGTAAGCAATGCTGATATTGAAACAAGTTTGAGCCTCCAGTCTGATCAAACACTTGGTGGTCATCTACATATTTGTGAATACAGGACAGGTATGTCAATCTATTGTATTTACAACGTATAATCCAAAAGAACTGTAAACCCCTCTAATGCTCATCATCATGCTTCTTAAATAATTATATCAACCAAATTAAAACAACACATCATGACGGACTCAATCATCGACCAAGCTGACAAGATCATGGAAAAAGCCATGCTTGCTGCAGCTGAATTTCAACAATTCAACCAGGAACAAACAGATCGCATAGTTGAGGCGGTATACAAAGCTGGCTTCAACGCCCGTGTGGGCCTGGCTAAAATGGCCAGTGAAGAAACCGGCCTTGGAAATTGGAAAGATAAAGTTATCAAAAACGCAGTGGCTACCCAACTCGTTTACAACAGCATCAAAAATGAGAAAACGGTTGGAGTTATCGCTACCGATCAGTTAAGCGGTATCACGGAAATTGCTCAACCCTTAGGACCTATCTTCGCAGTTACTCCTGTTACAAATCCAACCTCAACAGTACTTTACAAGATCCTGATTTGTCTTAAAACACGTAATCCTGTAATAATTAGCGCACATAGGAGCGCAGTCAAATGCTGCACAGAAACAGTCAGGATTTGCTATGAAGCCGCTCTGGATGCAGGCGCCCCGGAAGATTGCATCCAGATTATTACTGCCGGCTCGCGCGACCTTACCCACACGATGATGTCGCATCCCAAACTTGCCCTGATACTTGCAACCGGAGGAACCGGATTGGTAAAAGCAGCTTATAGTTCAGGAAATCCTGCTATTGGAGTTGGGCCTGGCAATGTGCCTGTTTTCATTGACGAAAGCGCTGATCTCCCATTTGCAATCGCAAACATTATTGCCTCAAAAACCTTTGATTCCGGGACCATTTGTGCCAGTGAACAATCAATTATTGTAGAGGAATCCATTGAAGAGGCCATCCGATTAGAATTTGAGCGACAGCATTGCTACTTTCTTAGCCCCACTGAGGTTAAATTAGTCGAAAAAATTGCCGTAAACGCAGAAACGATGAGTATGAGCCCATTTATTGTTGGACAATCTGTTTCAGTTATAGCAGAGAAAGCCGGCATCAAGGTTCCTGATGGCACGAAAATCCTGATGGCAAAACTCGATGGAGTCGGCAGGGATTATCCCCTTTCAATTGAAGTGCTTGCACCTATACTTGCCTTTTATGCTGCCAGAGACTACCATAGTGCCATTAACATCTGCATTGACCTGAATTATCTTGGTGGCATCGGCCACAGTGCGGGCATATATGCCAACAATGAGGAACGAATCCTGGAGTTTTCAACGCTCATGAATGCAGGCCGTATTCTGGTAAACACCCCTACATCACAGGGTGCTGTGGGAGGGCTCTTTAATAATCTGCTTCCGGCGCTAACATTAGGATGTGGAACCGGCGGCAAAAATATAACAACTGAAAACATTTCAGCTAGGCATCTGATTAACGTACAACGCGTTTGTCGCCGCAAACCTAATCAGAACTGGTTTGCTATGGACTTTCAGAAATATCTTGATGAAAGTATAGATGAATCAATTTTGTCAAAAGAATATTTTAAAAACAATTAATCCCTTCAACCATGTTAACAATTAATCATCAAAATGAGAAAAACCTGCTGGAATGCTTTTTTACAGGCCGTCTTGATACTATGGCAAGCGAGGAAATGCACCCTACCCTAAACCATGAACTAACAAACCTTCAAAAAAGCAATCCTGATTTTGATCAGTCAAAGATCGTGTTTGACCTCAAGGAAGTAGACTACATTGCTTCATCATTTATCCGGATTTGCATGAAAACTGCCAAACAAGTACCGCAAGGAAATTTTTCAATAGTTAATTGTAATCCATTTGTAAAAAAGACATTTAAAATTGCCGGACTTGATGAAACACTGAACATACATTAAGCCGGGCACCGGACACCCTTTTCTTGGTATGGAGCAGAGGTAGTTACACATCGAGCACCCAAGGGGTTATTGTGTTTTTAGTTACTCAATTTCGTGCTTGATCCATATGGAACAGTCAAGATCGACAGGGGTTGTCCATTTCTTAGTTGGTCTTTCTTCCAGCTTTTTAAGTAATACTTCCAAGGCTTTTTTTAGGGATGGGCCTTTACCCTGTGCAATAAGGGCCGGCATTGCCGGTCATATGAATTCAATAGCGTAATGCACATTGAAATCAAATCTTGTAAAATATTCACTAAATTTGAACGAATTTATTTGTCTTGAAAAAAACATTTTCCATATTGATGATCATGGCACTGCTGCTACCTGTTCTAATACGGACCGGGATCTTTATTCATTTCAAAATAAACCAGGATCACATTTCAATGGAAGTTTGCAACGAGAGGGATGAACCGGTAAATACCTGCAATGGCAAATGCTATCTTAGTAAGGGGCTCAAACAAGTGGATGAAAATGAACACAATAAGGAGCTTCCAAATCATAAATTGCTCGATCTAAATATCACCTTGTTCTGCAAACAAAATTCAACAATCAATCCGTTTGTTCAGGAGGACAGTATGATACATCAATCCTTATATTGTCAATCCATCTATAATTCCCCTCATTTGGAAGGCATATTCAAGCCACCCAGGACTACGCTCGTATAGTTTAATTTATAGTCTATTAACCTCAGCATGATCTCATCACTAAGCATCAACTTATGGTAGAGGTCCATTGAGGGTGCCTGTGAATATTTTTTGCATGCACCTTCAGCTTATTGTTAAACCCTATAAACTTACAAAATGCGTTTTAAGAATATCATATTGATTCTATTGTGCGTTGCGACTGCAAAACTTAATGCACAGTTTGATCACCATCGTTTCAGATTGCTTGATGCAGACAATGCCTTACCCATCATTGATGTATCCTTTCAATATGGCAGCCAGCAAGGTGCATCCGACCATAATGGATTGGTGAATTTTCAGTACGAAAAAGGCACTTCCATGCGCCTTTCGCATATCAATTATGGATCATGGACACTCGATGATGAACAGTTGCTGGAAGCGATCCAAACTCAAGTAGTTTATCGCGAAAGTTTGATCATCGATCTTTACCCTGTTACCGTAATTGCCGTGCGAGGACAAAAACATCCAGAGGAGCGGCTACATATTGATTTTGAAGATAGGATGTTACATGATGGGGCTACCCTACTTCATCAACTGCCCGCCTTCAATTCGATTCGTAAAAGCGGTAATTATGGCTTTGATATTGTATTCCGCGGGTTTAAATACGATCAGTTGAATGTGGTGCTCAATGGCGCTCAGAGCGCAACAGCAGCTTGTCCCAACAGAATGGATCCCCCAAGCAGTCAAATGGCCCCAAATATGCTAGATCGAATTGAAGTATTAAAGGGCCCGCATGCGTTGCGCTATGGCACCGGCTTTGGTGCTACAATCAATTTCATTCCCGTAAAGCTCCGCTTCACCACTGAGCCAGATGTTTACGGAAGATTATCATCAGCATACGAAAGTAATGGCCAAATTGCCCGTGGAGAAACACAGATAGGAATAAGCAGCAGGAACTATGATTTCAGTCTTTTTGGTTCCTGGTCACAGGGAAATGATTATTTGGCGGGAAACGGAGAAACTGTTCAGGCTGCTTTTACAAGAAGCAGTTTTGGGGCAAACCTCGGATTGAAACTCAATGACAATCATCAAGTTCGCGTTTCAGGTTTATACAATAATGCCAAAGATGCTGATTTTCCAGCCTTACCTATGGATTTGCGAGAAGATGACACCTGGATGCTCAGTATTCGGCATGATATCAACATCCGGAGGGATAAGCTGAAGTCATGGAGTACAACAGCATACACTTCGTTTGTGGACCACCTGATGAATAATATGCTAAAGCATCAAGAGCCCCGCATGCTCAATGCTGAGACGAAAGCCCAAACCCATAACTATGGGGCAAGAACTGAAGGGATTTGGCAGACCGGCAACACTAAATTATACGGTGGTATTGATTTCAAAAACGAAGGTGCCACCGGACTCAGAACAAGGGAGTTTCTTATGGGGCCCAACGCAGGAAATACATTGGTTGATAAGGTTTGGCAAAAAGGAAGCATCAATAAACTAGGATTGTTTGGAGAATATCATTTAAGTAGCAACCGGTTTCATTATGTACTAAGTGGCCGTCTGGATTACAATCATTCTGATATTGGTGATCCGGGTAGCGAATTCAGCTCAGTTTATGATGAAACCGGTGTGAGCCATATTAATCCCGGATTGAGTGTTGGCATACAGAAGTTATTTGGTCAAGCAATAAAAGCTACCCTCTGGCTAGGCAGAGCTCAACGCAGCGGTAGTTTAACCGAGCGGTTCATAAATTATTTTCCCGTTGGATTGGATCCCTATGAAATGCTTGGTAACCCACAATTAAAACCTGAAGTCAATTATCAAACAGACCTGGGATTTGAATGGACTAAAAACAAGGCAGCTATCAATGTTGACTTTTTTGCCGCTTATCTCGAGGACTACATCTCATCTGTCATTGACACTACGCTGTCATCACGTTTGCCATCCAGTCCGGGCGTCAGACGATTCGTCAATATTCATGAAGCGTTCAAATCAGGCTTTGAGCTGCGTTGGGTTCAGCAATTACCAATGGGAATGCAGCAATCGCTTGCCATCGCATACACTTACGCACAGGATTTGGATCGGAAGGAACCGCTGCCCGAAATCGCCCCCCTGGATCTTAGATATGTGCTGGCAGGAAGTTATTTAAAGGATAAACTCCATGTGGAAGTTGTATTCCGGTATGTCATGAAACAGTCACGCATTTCAAAGGAATACGGAGAGTCAATCACACCATCATTTACAATTATGGATGTGAAGGCCGGTTACAGGTTCTTTGATCGACTCAGTGCCCATATAGGAGTAAACAATTTATTCGATCAAAACTACTACGAACACTTAAGCCGTTCAGTAAGTGCAACAGTTGAGCCAATTTATGCGCCGGGACGTAATATTTTTGTCAACCTGGGTTTTCATTTCTGATTATTAATCAGATACTAAACATTTCACAATCCTGAAGAAGATTACTGCGCATTTTTGCTTTGATATGAATAGACGATTTCACCGGTTTATAATATGAAAAAGCACGAAAGCTTGAGTGTCAAACTATCTTTTCAATTTATTTGGTGAACACGACAAGCTTATTCGAAATATGCGAATTTTACCTTGAGGCTTATCTCTTCATCGCCGATTGAGAATGCCTTATAAGCTTGTTCAACATCATACCATTGATGGTGGGCAGGATTGAAATCAATCCGCTTTACTGATACCACGCTCTCGCTGCCTTCAACAAAGGCATGCAAATGAAAAAACCACATCCGGTTTCCCATATACACATTTGACCAGGTGGTACTGTGATCATACTCAAAAGGCAAGGTATAATCCCGTTCTATTGTTTTTGATGGGTAAGTCTGGTATTCATTGATCCATTCAAAAGGCTCAGCCTGAAAACCGGTTAAGAGATAAAGTTCTGTTGACTTTCCATCCTCAAAGGGAATTTTCTTCTTAATACTTTCAGACATTTCCATGATGGTTATCCCCCGAAATATCCTTTTGGAAACCTGCACGTAAGCCTCTGTTGAATCCATCATGCCATCGGCACCCATGGCCATCAGTTTAACCTTAAACCGCATTCCCTGAAATTGTGAAGGAATATGAGGAATATACACAGGATGCTCTTCGGTGCTGGTTTCATTACTTCCGAACCTCCATAAATAGCTTATTGCATGCTCGCTTCTATTGATAAATTCAATAGGCTCGCCCTCATCGAAAGTATCTTTCCCTGTCTCAAACGCAGCTGCTGCCGGCAATTTGACTATGGGTTCATCTTCCTTACATGCGACCAGCATCAATACTATCAGAATATTTAATACAAATAACTGAGATCTCATGGCTTTTGTTTTAATGTTTTAATTTGGATTCAAATGCAGAACTATCGATAATAAATATATCAGCAAGCATGCCGAAAAATATTAAAATCTGAATATGTGAAGCTTACGACTAGAGTAGAGAATTAAGTTAAATACAGGTGTTCTCTGGGGTACATCTTATGTACGTACACGAACAGTTTTCACGAATTGGTTCCATGAAATTAAGGAGCATGTCGCTTTTGCATTGAAAATAGGCGAATGATGCCCCGATCCTAATGAGTCCCTTAATAAGACTTAGAAACGAATTGTTATTGCTTCCCTGCTCATTAGCTCCAATTATTAAATGAGCGGCCAATGTGGGACATAGGCATCTTCCCACAAAGGCCGGGGGGGCACAAAGCATTATGCTTTACGATCACTCAAACTCATACTCGATCCATCCGGAACGGTCGGGATCGGCAGGGGTTGTCCATTTCTTTGGTGGATTATCTTCCAGCTGCTTTAGCAGGATTTCGACAGCTTTCTCAAGCGAAGGATCTTTGCCTTGTGCTACAAGGTGAGGTTCATCAATAACCTCAATATCAGGATACACACCTATGCCTTCGATGATCCACTCCCCTTCCTGGTTGTAGATGCCGAAGCGGGGCACGCCGATATAACCACCATCAACCAGGCCTGCATTGCCTGTCATGCCTACCAGTCCGCCCCATGTGCGGGTGCCGATGATGGTGCCCAGGTTACGCTGGCGGAAGAAATACGGGAAGGCATCGCCACCCGATGAGGCGTACCAATTGATGAGCATGGCCTTGGGGCCATCGTGTGCTATGGCAGGGGTGCGCATGGGTTCAAGTCCGTTACGGTGCCAGTAGGCATGTGTTTCGCGTGTGAGCATCTCAAGCAGCCTGTCAGGGATGAACCCACCTCCATTGAAGCGCTCGTCGATGATGAGGGCTTCCTTATCGTGATAGGCATACATGCCACGGTGCAGCTCGCGGTTGCCATCCTGGGCGGTGTTGGGCACATGGAAGTAGCCGATGCGGCCGCCCGACAGCTCATCCACCATGGCGCGGCGGGTATTCACCCAGTCGAGGTATTTGAGTTCCAGCTCACTGGCGATGGGATGCACCACAAAGGTGCGGGCGTCTTGCATATCAGGACGGTTGTTCACTGTGATGCGTGTGGCCACCCCTACCCTGTTTTCGAGAAATCTATACGGGTTTTCATCTGTGGTAACTTCTAGACCTTCGATGGCGATCAGGTAGTCACCTTCACGGAAGTCCATCCCCTGCATGGTAAGCGGTGAGCGCCGCGATTCATTCCAGTTTTCACCTTCGTAAATTTTTGCGATCATATACCTTTTTGCAGTAAGGTCAGCTTTAAGGTCAGCCCCTAGAAGGCCTGTTTGCATGCGTTTCACTGTTTCAAAATCGCCATAGTTCACATAGGCGTGGCCGGTATTGGTTTCTGACACGATCTCGCCAAAGATATAATCGAGGTCAAAACGGTGATTCAGGTACGGAAGCATTTCGGAATACTTATCATAAAATCCTTGCCAATCCACATTATGGATATTTTCCGTATAAAAGAAATCGCGAAAAATACGCCAGCCGTCTTTGAAGATCTGCTGCCATTCAGCTTGCGGCTCAATGCGCATATTTAGTTGATCGAGGTTTAGCTTTCCTTCACCTGCTTTTTGGTTAGGTGCCAGGCTGGCCACACCGTAATCGCCACGTTGGCTGTAGAGGAACTTCTTGCCGTCGGCCGATATTGCAGCCGAACGTATCCCTTCCATGATGGTTTCGCTTTTTTGGTCATCCAGCTTAAAACGATACATGCCCCCATCAGAAAAATAGACCAGCCCTTCGGATACTGCCGCCAGTCCCCAGTAACTTCCTGACGACATGGGGAAAGCTACGATACGCCTGTCGGCGTCTTTAGGTTCGATCCAAACGGTGCCATTAGCACCAAATTTGGGCTTTTCTTCGGCATCATTCACTTTCTCAATTGTTTCCTTAGGCTCAAAAAGGCGTGGACTGTCATTGTTGAGTGGCAGTGCATAGACCCTTGTTGCGTTGTTGTACAGATAATTAAATTCGAAAGATGAAAAGGCCAGGTTGAAATCACGGTTGGAGGTAAAGAAAATATATTGCCCGCATTTTGAGAATACCGGATTTCGATCGTTAAAGGTGTGGTCAGTAAGCCGGTGTTTATCTCCTGATTCAATTTCATACACCCAAATGGATGATTGGCTGTTGCTGTTGCTGTTGGAATAGGTGATCCATTTTGAATCGGGTGAAAAACCGTAATCACGAATTTCGAAAGCACGGGCCTGATCAACAACCTTGATGCTGCCAGTGTTTACATCCAGCAATTGCAGCTTCATACTGCGGTCAAAAAATGCCAGGAAACGGCTGTCGGGCGACCAAATGGCTTCATATTTCCATCCTTTTGAGCCTGAGGTAATTTGTCGAGGTTTTGCATCAAGCTTGTTTTCGAGCAGATACACTTCATATTCTCCGGTTGCATCGCTGTAGTAAGCAATCCACTTGCCATCGGGCGACCATGCAGGGAATATTTCGCGAACTCCCTGAGTGCTGGTAAGGTTGTGTATGGTGCCTTCACCAGCCGGCACGGAGAAAATATCGCCACGCGCGTCAAACAGCACACGGTTGCCCGAAGGCGATATGGCCATGCTGTTGATGTTGTCCTTCACATTTTTGAAATAGGGCAAGGTGTTGGGGTTGTCGTAACGGATATTCACCGGCACTTTGGTGTTTTCACCACTCACAAGATTCAGCTTGTATATGTAACCCCCATTTTCGTACACCAGCATGCCGTTGTTGCCGCTGGGCCACATGGCGTCGAACTGATTGTGGAAGGTGAGTTGCTGAACCTCTCTGGTATTCACATCATAACTGTGAATGTTGAGCCACAGGTCGCGGTCAGAGGCGAAGAATATCTTGTCACCATACCAGGTTGGGATGTGGTCAGTACCGATAAAATCAGTTATTTGCTCTGAAGTATTGTTCACAAGGTCGTAAATCCAAAGGTCGGATGCCCTACCTCCCTTGTAGCGTTTCCAGGTGCGGAATTCGCGGTCGGGCAGGGTGAAAACGATTTTGTTGTTATCGGGCGACAGGTCGGCGAAACCACCGTAAGGAACTGCATATTCCTCTTCAAGACCGCCATCAACGGAAACGGCATAATAATTTCCCATGCGGTCGCCATAAGCTGTGCGGTTGGCACGGAAAAACACCTTCTTGCTGTCGGCAGTCCAGCCCAACACCACATGGTCGAAACCACCACGTGGTGGCATGGGGCCTACGTCATTATAGTATGTTAGCTGCTTTGGTGTGCCTCCGTTTGCGGGCATCACATACACCTGTCTGCTGCCGCTGTATTCGCCAGAAAAGGCAATCCAGTTGCCATCAGGAGAAAGTTTGGGGAACAGTTCGAGTCCCTTATGTGAAGTAAGCTGGCGGGCATCGCCGCCGCTGGCATCCACCGACCAGATGTCGCCGGCATACACAAACACAATTTGATTGCCGTTGATGTCGGGAAATCGCATCAGGCGGGCATCGTCAAGGGCTGAGAGGCTTAGGGGCAGCAGCAACAGCACGCATGCAAGCCGCAGAATGTTGAAGAGTTTATTCATGATGTGGATTTTAAGTGTATCGTAACAAGACAGGGTCAAAGTTAGGGAAAAGCGGGATGCAGGGGGCTGTTGGGTAAGGAAAAAAAGAGTATTGTCCATATCTTGTCTGCTTAAAGCCCTGTAAAGTTTCTAAACGCTGTTATTTACGAATAAACAGGGGCTGATAAATCACCAGCAAGGAAAACCCCACCTAGATCACTCCTAAAACCTTTGTTCGGTCATAGGCTGAAGGATTCTTTGCGTTTGAAAGATTTTCTTACTTTTATAGGCCTAGAAATATGCATTAGCATGGAAACGAGGGGTAAATACATAGTGGAAATATACGCAATGCGGATAGACACTCGTTGAGCACCATTTTAAAAAAAAGAATATGAATGATACAACAAACATAGTTTCAACATTTAATGGAGTGCTAAAGAGCCTTGTTAAAGGACAAGACTATGTAAAAAGCCCACCTGCAGGACCACCTGATGATTTAGGAATTTTGACTGACGATGAACTGGAGGCACTTCAGCAGACTACTTTTGGTGAAAATCTTAGAGATAAAACACATTCTTACAAATCAATAAGTTTAATTGAAGAACCAAGTCCTAAAAAAGTTACATTGCCAAATGGAGATGACTTAAAAAATCTAAATGTTTGTGGAATAGATGGAAGTAACCAAAGAGTTGAAAGATCTACATTTTATTTTCTTTTAACAAGAGCAGCAATCATTGAATTTAGGTATTCTAAAACTAATCAAAAACCATATTTCTACAATAAACTTATTGATAAAAACGCAGTTGTTTGGGTGGATGGAAATGTTTTTAAAGAAGATATACGATTACAAACTGTTCCATTACCAAAAGATGCAAACGTACTTAACGAAATTAATAAAAATGGTAGCTTACCTTTTTTAGTGACTTATTCACCTAAGACAATAGACAAAAGCCCAAGTTCTCATGCTCTTGGATGGGCTGTAAAGCTACAACAAGCATTAGAAATGCAATGCCTCAAGTATATACCACTTGATATAGAAACAATCTGTATAAAAGATGGACCACTATTTTCAACAAGTATTTCACCACAAGAAACCATAGATGGATTGAATACAATATTTCAATGGCAAAATCAAGTTCTTATATGTAGTTCAAAGAGAGTAAGGGATTCAAGATTATTAGTTGAAGCCATACAAGGAAATGTTGGTTTAAGAAATTATTGGTTTCCTAATCAAAATATTACCGACCAGACAATTCAGCATGTTTCCACTGATTCTATATTATTACCTCGTATATTAAAACCAGGATACAGGACGCCCCTTATGGAAGCTGTTCCTCGTTCAAGAAAAGCTGTAGTAGAGAATGAACCAAGATTAATGCCATTAACTTGCTATTATCTAAGCCGACATCAACCGTATACTTATATAAGGATAGAAATCCCAAAGTTCATGTGGCAAAGGGATAAAATAAAAATAGAAAAAGCTATTAGTATTGTTGCTTGGCAACATGAAATCGGTCATAAAGCACCTCTTGTGCAACTAACAGCTGATTTAAGATGCCAGCTTGGATATGAAAAAGATATTTTAGAAAAGCAAACTTTATCATACTTATTTAAAAACGGATTAAATTTCCCAGAAAATTATTAAACATATGAATGAGAATAAGATTTTTTATGCTAGACCATACTCTGATTTAAAGACACCTTTTACAGTTGATAAATCGGGTGCTTTTGCAGAATATATTATCCAAGAACCAGAAGAAATGCCAGAAATTGCTCTTGGATCTACTGTAATAATAAAGGATTTCGACCAAGAGGGAATCCATTGGATAGCAGGTCAAATAATTGGACTTAGAGCAATTTCTCCATTTAGTCCAGAAAGAGAAAACCTGCTATATATTGAACCAGATATAGAGGATCCGACAAAAGTACTTGAAGAAGTAACTGGACCACACACTCATCAACCCATGATTATAAGAGTATCTCTAGATAGAGAAATGAAATTGAAAGAAAATGGAAAAAGATCATATGATTCATTTCCTATTCAAAGACCTCCGTCCGCAAGAAGTAGACTATATTTTCCTAATATTCTTCCTAAGGAAAATGATGATTCACCTGCACTGCAAGAGATACTTGACATAAGACCAGAAGGTATATCTATGGGAAATGTAGGATTTGGAAATACGCCTTATGAACAAGATAAAAAGTTCTTAACTTACAAATGGGATATTGACAGTTTAGACAATAAGCATATTTTTATAGTTGGAGAAAGTGGATCTGGGAAAACAGTATTGCTTAAAAATCTTGCATATGAAATCAGAAAAAATAATCCTAATATGAGAGTTATTCTAACTGATGTGCAAGGTGATATTGTTCAGTTACTGCTCCCAGATGTAGCTGAAGTATTGAAACCTTCAGGTTGGCAAAAGAAAGTACAGATTGAATCTCTACATGAAACAATTCAAAAGTTAGAAAAATTTCAACTTATAATACCTGCAAGACCTGAAAGAAGTACTGAAGGTGTTGTAGCATTGAAGAAACTTGCAAGTAATAGAGGTGTGCAAGTAAGGGAGATTGGACTTAGATTACAAGATATTGGAATGCCATCAGATGTTGAATATCTATTTCGCTCTAGTTCAGAGCAAGCTGGAATGCTGCTTGATGATGAGGCTGAAGATTTGAGAAGAAGAAACAATGTTGTTACTATTCCGAATCTAAGAAATCAACTCAATAATCTTTTAAATAGAAATACACAGAATCAGGTTACAAGCAGTGGAGGTACTACTTTTTTAAGATCGACATTTTTTGCTGGATTAAGAGCCTTAAGATCTCTTGAAACTCATTTTGATTTTCATCAACCATCTTTACAAAGCCCAAATAATCCTTTAGACTATTTTGATTTTGATGGAACTACAATATTATATCTTGACGAGTTAGACCAAGATGAAAGAATTATGTGGGAAATGCAACTAGTAAAATGGCTTTATATTAATAAAAAGAAAGGCTGGAATGCATTTGTGTTTTTTGATGAAGCACATCAAATCATACCTGCAAAACCAACAGGCATCGGTGCGTTAGGAACATTTGAAAGATTGCGAGTTAATTTTGAAAGACTAGCCAGAGAAGGTAGAAAATTTGGAATAAATCTAATCCTAAGTACTCAAAACCCAAAAGATTTGCACCCAATTGTTCCTGAACAATGCCCAACAAGAATAATAATGAAGATTAATCCAAGAAATGCGAGTTATGCCTTCCTTGATGATAATTTG
>CALAZZ010000023.1 GCA_937926515.1 uncultured Bacteroidales bacterium
TCGCGACGAGATGACAGGCATGTATTCATATTCATGGCATGTGTGAGATCAATCTCATCAGCGAAGCCCTGTTTAATCTCTTGATACGACGCTCTTCGACTAGAGCATCATGCTTTGTGGAGAAAGTTTTAAGATAGACACACCTCCATGGCCCTTTGCCTGCAGTGTAGCGCGATAAGCCAGCGTTGTGCGCATTCAGACGTTTTTCAAAATCCGTTGTTATGCCTTTGTAAAACACATCAAAAGTGTCAGAATAAATGATGTAAACCTGAAACTTATCCATACAAAAAAAGCCCTCAGATGAGAGCTATGATTTATTTGGCGGTCCGGACGGGACTCGAACCCGCGACCCCATGCGTGACAGGCATGTATTCTAACCAAACTGAACTACCGGACCTAAAAAAATAACGTGTTCTAAAAAGTGGTGCAAAGATAATTCCTTTTTGATTATGTGCAAATAAAAAAATGCCCGATTAACAATTCATCTGCATCATTTTCTGGTAGTGATTAAATAGATTTCATAAGGCAATATGGTTAAGCTTTCAACAGAATAAGCCGATTAGATTAGCAACGTGCATTTTCATACCTTTGCATGGCTAATCCGAATAATACTTTATGGTGCAAAAACCTTCAATCCCAAAAGGAACACGTGATTTTGGTCCTGAAGTGATGGCCAAACGAAACCTGATTATTGATACCATTAAGTCAGTTTTCAAGCGTTATGGTTATCAGCCTATTGAAACTCCAGCTTTGGAAAACCTGAGTACTTTACTTGGAAAATATGGTGATGAAGGGGACAAATTACTCTTCAAAATATTAAATTCAGGTGATTTCATGTCCGGGGTGCAGCATACTGGGGGTTTGGATGCTGCAAGTCTTGCACCTCAAATTAGCGATAAAGGCTTACGTTATGACTTAACAGTTCCTTTTGCCCGCTTCGTGGTGCAATACCGAAATGAGATCAATTTCCCTTTTAAGCGCTATCAGATACAACCGGTTTGGCGCGCCGACAGGCCACAAAAAGGACGATACCGCGAATTTTATCAATGCGATGTGGATGTCATTGGCAGTGATTCGTTGCTCAATGAGGCAGAGCTCGTCCAGATTACGGATGATGTATTCAAACAATTGGGTATCAAAACCATTGTTAAGATCAACAATCGCAAAA
Organism: uncultured Bacteroidales bacterium; assembly: GCA_937926515.1. Taxonomy (GTDB): domain Bacteria; phylum Bacteroidota; class Bacteroidia; order Bacteroidales; family F082; genus CALAZZ01. Next base: position 1,169 of record CALAZZ010000023.1, read on the forward strand.
TTTTAGCAGGTATCGCTGAATACATTGGACACCCTCAAAGCTTGATTCCCGTTACCATTGCCATTGACAAACTTGACAAAACCAGCATTGATGAGGTAAATAGGGAGCTTCTGCTGAACGGAATCAGTCAGGATGCAGTTGATTTACTGCAACCTGTATTGTTTATGAAAGGTTCGTCGCTTGAAAAATTCAATCAGCTTGACCAGTTATTAGCTCAGTCGGAGATTGGCAAAAAGGGTATTGAGGAAATGCGCAACCTTTTTCGCTATCTTGACCACATGCAAATAACCTTAGCTTATGAACTTGATCTCACTCTTGCACGTGGGCTCAATTACTATACTGGTGCCATCCTGGAGGTTAAAGCCCTGGATATTCCAATGGGAAGTATATGTGGTGGAGGGCGATATGATGACCTCACCGGAATTTTCGGCATGCAAGGTGTTTCAGGTGTTGGAATCAGTTTTGGTGCTGATCGCATTTATGATGTGATGAGCACTTTGGGGCTTTTCCCTGAATCAGCTTGTGCATCCACCACGGTGCTGTTTGCCAATTTTGGAGATCTAGAAGCAATGTATTGCTTGCCTTTACTGAAACAACTACGTGAAGCTGGTATGAATGCAGAGATCTTCCCTGAAGCGGTAAAGATGAAAAAACAATTGAAATATGCCGATCAGAAGGGAATATCAATCGTTATAATAGCCGGTGAAAAAGAGGTTGAAAGCAATACCGTCACAGTTAAATGGATGAAAACAGGCGAACAACGCAGCATACCAAAGAGCCGGATGCTTGAACATATTACTTCATCCGATTAATATAACCATAACCATTGTTATTGATGAACACACATTATATCAGCTCAGAGAAGCTGACTTTCAAGAAGCTATTTGATATAATCAAACAGGGAAGTAAGCTTGAATTGTCAGATGATGCTTCCTTCCGCATCCGGAAATGTCGCGACTATCTGAACAGGAAGATTGAAAGTCAGCGTGAACCGATCTATGGTATTACTACTGGTTTTGGTTCCTTGTATGACAAATCTGTTCCGAAAAGCCAACTGGGCCCCCTCCAAAAAAATCTTGTTATTTCGCATGCTTGTGGCACTGGAGATGAAGTCCCTTCAGAGATAGTGAAGCTAATGCTTTTGCTCAAAGTTCAAAGCCTTTCATATGGATATTCAGGTGTGCAGCTGGTTACGGTACAACGATTGATTGACTTCTACAACCATGATATTATTCCGGTCGTTTACCAGATGGGCTCATTGGGTGCTTCCGGTGACCTGGCCCCTTTGGCACATATGTCATTGCCTTTGTTGGGTTTGGGCGAGGTCAATTATAATGGTGAACGTGTATCAGCAGCATCCATCTATAAGAAAATGCACTGGCAGCCTATTGAACTTCAATCGAAGGAAGGACTGGCCTTGCTCAACGGCACGCAGTTTATGAGCGCTTATGGTGTATTCAGTTTGTTGAAGACATTTCGTTTATCTATACTGGCAGATGTGATTGGTGCCATATCTCTGGAGGCTTTCGATGGTAGGATCGAACCCTTCCTGGATGAAGTACACCAGATCAGGCATCACAAAGGTCAGATTGCAACAGCAAAGCGAATACGCGAATTGCTTAAAGATAGTGAACTGATCAATCAACCAAAGAAGCATGTGCAGGATCCGTATTCATTCCGCTGTATTCCTCAGGTACACGGTGCTTCAAAGGATTCTGTGAATTACGTAGCTTATGTGTTCAGTAACGAAATTAACGCGGTAACTGACAACCCAACAATTTTTCCTGATGAGGATATGATCATATCAGCAGGTAATTTTCATGGACAACCACTTGCTCTTGCACTTGATAATCTTGCAATTGCAACAGCTGAATGGGGGAGTATTTCAGAGCGTCGTACCTATCAATTGTTAAATGGTAAACGAGGACTACCACCATTTCTGGTTGCTGAGCCCGGCCTCAACTCTGGTTTCATGATTCCGCAATACACTTCTGCCAGCATGGTGAGTCAAAATAAACAGTTATGTACGCCTGCTTCTGTTGATACGATTGAATCATCGCAAGGCCAGGAGGACCATGTGAGCATGGGCGCCAATGCTGCAACCAAAGCACTTAAAGTGGTTTATAACCTGGAAAGGATATTAGCCATTGAGCTATTCAATGCTGCACAGGCACTGGAGTTTCGCCGTCCGAAAAAATCATCAACCTTTTTAGAGGAATTTATTGCTGAATACCGCAAACGAGTTTCATTTGTCCATGAAGACAAAGTAATGTACCCTGAGATTGAAAAGAGTATTCATTTTTTACGTGAGGTTCCCCTGGACATTCCTGATGCCCTCATGAAAGGTATCTGAGCTACGATTTTCTAAATGGAATGAATTTGTTAAGCTTTAATTTCTAGGCTATTTATAAATCAAACCCTTTGAATTATCTTGCATTCAGATGGTTTAGCCTTCTTCTCAGCTAAAAAAAAGCTTGCGCCCAAGCGCTAACTATCTTATCTTTGCAGTGCAAAAAATCGGGGCGTGGTGCAGTTGGCTAGCATTCTTGCATGGGGTGCAAGCGGTCGCCCGTTCGAGTCGGGCCGCTCCGACTTTTTTAAAGCTCACCTTGGGGTGGGCTTTTTTATGACCCAGGGTAGGCTCATGAAAACCTGTTGGCAATTATATAATGACCTTTAATCATTAGGTCGATTAAGTATTCTGAACTAGTATTACTGATCATTTTTTTTGTTCAAATTTTGATCAAAAGGCTGTACATTTGATTCCCTTAAGTTATTAATTCAAACCAAAAGTTACCAGCCTTATGATTGCCCAAAATCAATCACCAAATAGATTGTTACTAATTCTCATTGTTTCTTTCTTTATCGCTTTTCTGTCACCACACATAAAGGCGCAGAAAATTACAACCCCCAAGGATTTTTTTGGCTTTGTACCAGGTGATGATCATAAGCTGTTTGATTATTTACAGCTTATGGATTATCTAAAGCTTGTTGAATCCAATTCCAACAGGGTGTTGCTCGAAGAAATTGGCGTTTCTTCATTAGGTAAACCCATTTTTGTGTTAGCTATTTCTTCGCCCGACAACATTAGCGATATCGAATTTCTCAAAGAAATAAACCATAGGCTGGCGATGGAATATGACCTGAATGAGCTGGAAAAAGCTGACCTTTTTGAGCGCGGAAAAGTTTTTGTAGCTGCTACGATGTCAATGCACTCAAACGAGGTGGGTCCTTCACAATCGGTGCCCTTAATAGCCTGGGAGTTGGCTACAACCAATGATCCCGTAAAATTAGGATGGCTTGATGAAACCGTATTGATGATCGTACCCAGCCACAATCCTGATGGACATGATATGGTTGTAGAGCACTATCGAAAATATTTGGGAACTAAATATGAAAAGACGTCACTTCCCGGGGTATATCACAAATATGTTGGGCACAACATTAACCGCGATTTTATCATGCTCACACAACCAGAAAACAAGGCTGTATCCAGGCTTTTCAGCCACCACTGGTTCCCTCAGGTTACAGTAGAAAAGCATCAAATGGGTGCTGCAGGTGTGCGTTATTTTGTGCCACCTCCAACCGATCCTATTGCCGAGAATATTGATGCAAGCATGTGGAATTGGATTGGTATTTTCGGAGCCCGTATGATGCAACGCATGACAGCTGACAGTCTCAAGGGGATTACGCAAAACTACCTCTTTGACATGTACTGGCCAGGACCTACCGAAACGGCATTATGGAAAAACTCAATTAGCATGCTTACCGAGGCTGCAAGTGTTCATCTTGCCACGCCGGTATACGTTGAACCTCAAGAATTACAGGTTTATGGTAAAGGATTGAGCGAATACAAAAAGAGTATCAATATGCCCGATCCCTGGCCCGGTGGGTGGTGGCGACTGCGCGATATTGTAAATTATGAAATCAGCTCACTCTATGGGATGCTGGATGCCGCTGCTACACATCGTGAAGAGATATTGAAGTTTCGCAACAACATTACTCAGAAAATGGTACGCCTTGGTGAGACAGAGCCACCATACTATTATATCTTACCGGCTGATCAGCACGATAAAAGTAGCCTGAATGAATTGGTTCAGCTGATGCATGAGCATGGTGTAAAAATCTATACATTGTCGGAAAAGATTCAAGACGGAAATAAAATTTATCGGGCAGGTGATGTAGTGATTCCTTTGTCGCAGCCATTTCGTCCATTTATTAAGGAGGTCATGGAGGTTCAGGAATTTCCAGTAAGACACTACAGTCCCGGTGGAGAAATGATGCGACCCTATGATATCACTAGCTGGTCACTTCCACTGCATATGGGTGTAGAAAGCATTGAGATAAACAAGCCTCTGCCCCTACTGTATAACAGGCTGGTTGAACTGAACGAAATACCGATGATTAATTCCACGAGCTTTTCAGATGCTTGGGGGTTGGTATTTCCTGCCAATAATAACGAAAGCTACAAGGCAGCATTTTATGCATTAGCTAATGGAGTGGATGTGCAACGGATCACAAGTAACATACAACTGAATGATTATGAGATAAAAAAAGGTGACTTTCTGATAGATAATAGTAGCAAACTAAATGAGGATTTTTGGTCACAGCTTACAATTGAACCTATACCGCTGAAAATACGAGCAATAATACCTGGCGAGAAAATAGCATTACCCCGGATTGGACTGGTTGAAACCTATTTTCATGATATGGATGCCGGATGGACTCGATACATTTTTGACCAATATCAGATACCCTACCAAGTGGTTCGTCCGGCGGACCTAAAGAATGGTGTCCCTGCTGGAGTTCAGATCTTGCTTTTCCCCTCGGTGAACAAGTCCATATTGCTTGATGGTAGAATGAGTAGGGAAGATCAGATATATATATTCAATTATCCGACTGATTACACCAAAGGAATGGGTAAAGAGGGTTTGGAAAAAATCATGACTTGGGTTAATAATGGTGGTAAGATAGTCAGCTGGGAACAGTCAACCAGCTTGTTTGAGGGCTTGCTGCATGCCGAAACCGGAAATAATGAGAAAGAAGCCTTTCGCCTGCCTTACAGTGACATATCTACCAAATTATCCAAAGATGGCCTATCAGTTGCTGGAACATTATTGAAAGTTGATTTATTGCAAGATCATCCTTTAACCTATGGCATGCCTGCTATTGCAAATGTGTTTTCGAGGGGTAGGCCTGTATTTGCAACCAGTATTCCTAATTTTGATATGGATCGCCGTATTATTGCCAGTTATGCCGAGAAAGATATTGTTGCAAGTGGATTCGCGGAAAAGATTGATTTGATATCCAAGAAAGCTGCTCTGATTTGGCTTCAAAAAGGAGAAGGTCAACTGGTGCTTTTCGGCTTCAATCCTCAGTTTCGCTCAAACACACATGGCACTTACAAACTTTTATTCAACGCCTTGCTGCTGGACTAATTCAGTATTAATTTAAGACATGACAGGTTTTGACCTCCTGTCATGTCTTAATAAATACACAATCGATTATTCCAGCTGTACGATCACTTTTCTGGCAATTGACCATCCTTTATCATCCATGACCTGAAGGATATAGATGCCACTTGTAATGCCTTCGAGTTTTAGTTGATGCGAACGTGTAGGTGCGATCGCTTTGGAAATGATCACTTGACCATCGTAACTCGTGAGTTTTATGCTTACCATAGGCTGATCTGATTCAATATAAATGGCATCTGAAGCTGGAATAGGGTAAACAAGGGTAGTAGAGTTAATAGTTTCGCCTATATCTGTAATGATACTGAACAGCACATCAATGGATATTATGGGGTTCTCAGGATCATTGCTTTGAATATGGATTTGAGCAAAATATAATTCAGATGGTAGCTCCCCACTGTCGAAACACACATCCACAACAAGTTGATTGCCTGCTTCGATAGTTCCGATAGTGTCTGACAATGATAGCCAATTACTTCTGAAGTATTCGATATCCATTACAAAATTCAGGTCTGTAACTCCAGTATTCATAATAGTCATTTCTTCACATACAGTTCCTGCGCCTTCATAATGTATCACATAAAATTCCAATGGGTCGACCACAATAACCGGTGGTTCAGCTGCAATGCCGGTTCCACTAATTACTGAACTTGGAACATTTACGTTGGCTGAAACCTGTAACTGTGCTGTTTTGAACCCCTCACTTAATGGACTAAATTGTACCTCAACCATTATGGATTCGCTTGGCCCCAGGTTAAAGGGATATTCATTTGTATCTTCCAGTACAAAATGATCAGGAAACAGACCACCAATTGCAACAGCTGAAATGGTAGCAGCTGCATTACCCGAATTACTGATAACAAATGTTTCAGGCTCTGAAGTCTGGCCAACGGCAAGCTCTCCAAAACTGAATGATGACGGGTCAATGACAAGCTCGGCTTGCTCTATATATCGGGGTACAAATCCACTTCTATCATTGCTGCCTTTATAAGTGCCAAAAAGCACATTAGCCTGCTCAACGGGAATATTCAGGTTGTACACATTGATAAAGGTTGAATCAGTTGGAAGAAAGTTTTGTTCGTATGACAATGCCACCAGGTTTAGTAAGCCATCGCCATTAACATCACCTAGATTGGGGCCATTCATAAATGTAAAGCCTGTAGGTCGCAATGGAAAACCTGGAAGCTCGCCACTGCCATCCATATACCACGCATGAATAAATCCTTCGCCATCAATCATCATATTGCTTCCAAAAACCAAGTCATGAACACCATCAATATCGATGTCAGCAACACTGATGAACCCTTCCAGCCCTCCTGATTTGGTAATAGGAAAGTTGTCCATCAAAGTCCCGTCAGGATTAAATCCATACAGCATAGGAAGAGGGTCTTCACCTGTAGGCCTGCTCATGAAAATGTTGAACTCCTGGTTTCCTTCCAGATCTACTACCGTAGGTGGTGAATAAGTCCAGTAGCCTTCCGGGACGGGCACAGGCCAGCCATCACGGTAAGTTCCATCATGATTCCTTACATAAAACTTTGGGGCATCTCCATGGGTTGATCCAACTATGCTGAGTAGGTCATTTCCGTCAAAATCAACAAGAAGAGGTGATTGATACGAAAAACCATAATTATCTGATGGAACCGGAAATCCTGGTTTTGACTGTCCGTTCTGATCAAACGCAAAGAGGGTACCATTAGAAATAGCCGTTACAATTTCCATGTTCCCATCATTATCAATATCAGCCACAGATGGTGTTATCGCTGGTGTTCCATCCAGGTTTACCGGCCAGTTTGCATTTAGAGGGGTGCCATCTGTTTGTAATACATGCAAATTGTTGGAAGTGCGTGTTTGAACAATAATTTCACAAATACCATTACCTGATACATCAGCAATCACAGGAGCACATATAATCCAGTGATTTGCAAAGCTAAGGGGCCAGCCCGTCATATCGTTACCTTCACTGTCAAAATAATAGACCCTGCCATTGTTTGGTACACCTCCTGTAACTTGTACAATGCCTATCGTACCATTTTCATCCATTATGCCTACGGATGGTGGATAAATGGCTGTGCCGGTAAGCGTACGCGACCATATTATGTTTCCACTGCCATCAAAAACATGGATCATATTATGACCTGCTACAAGTATCTCGTCCTGACCGTTTTGTGTAATATCTGCCAAAGTTACGCCCCTGAAAGGTTTAAATGTTTGGTTGGCAACAACTTTCTTGGGCCAGCCTGGTAGCTGGTTGTATCCAGGAGTTTTGGATTCAAAAGGCATCTCCGTGACAATCGATTCCTTAAGTACTTCGCCATCTGGGCCCAGGTAGGCCCTTTCAACCAGGTGTTGTGGCATGATCCCTCCGGAGGTAATCAAAAAGGTCATGATAAAGAAGTAAAACTTTTTCATATGGATAAGATTGTTAAATGATTAATTATAATGAATAGTCTTAATTGCGGTAAAGTTAAAGATTTAGAAATAGAATAACCAACTTCAAGCATGTCGAAAAACCGTTTCACAAGCATTTTTAAAAAGCATTTTTTGGTTAAGCGTGTTCATAATCACCAAGAAATTGTAATTTCACATGCTCAATACAGTTGATTTGACCATGAATAAATTATACCTGACATTCTTATTGTGTATATGCATGATCCATTATGCCTATTCGCAAGTAAATGATAAGTCTGCTGCACCACTTGATTCAATTGAAATGGAATTGGTCCCTATGAGCGAGCAGGATTCTATTATGCTTTCAAACCTTCCCGAGCTGCAATTATCTGACGGAGCCTTACGAAGGCAGCTTCCCTATATGGTGGATAATTCGCAATTGCCCTATTTCAGGCCATTGGTTGCACAGGTTGGGCTTGAATGTGGGCAGGCAGCCAGCATTGGAATTGTGTATACTTATGAGATCAATGCAGCTAGAGAGGTGTCGGGTGATATTCCCGAAAACCAATATGCCACTCATTTTACTTATAATTTTTTAAATGGCGGTTCCAATGCGGGTGTCAATTTCTATGAAACTTTTGAAATACTTAAACGCGCAGGGAACCCATCAGTGGCAGATTATGGAGGCATGGCTACAGGAGGCCCGTCAAGGTGGATGGATGGCTACGAAGAGTACTACAACAGCATGCAAAACAGGATCATCGATGTGTTTTCGATAAAGACAACCACAGAGGCTGGTCTTCAAACATTGAAAAACTGGATTTATGATCACGGGAATGGTTCTGAGGTTGGTGGTTTGGCTTCGTTTTATGCCAACTTCAGTTATCCACCTACAACATTTCCTCCCGGCACACCTGAAGCAGGCAAGCATGTTATCACCCAATGGGGCAATACCGCCAACCATGCCATGTCCATCGTTGGATACAACGATAGTATTCGCTGGGATTATAACGGTGATGGTCAATATACCAATCACATTGATATCAATGGGGATGGTATTGTTGATGTACGCGACTGGGAAATCGGTGGTTTCAAAATGGCCAACACCTACGGTTCAATTCAGGGATGGGGTGACCAGGGTTTTGCCTATATGATGTACAAAACTGTGGCTGACCGGTTTGGTCAGGGCGGTATTTGGAACAATATGGTTGCTGTGGTTGATGTGCATGATCAGCTTGAGCCGCTATTGACTGCTAAGGTAACCCTCACTTATCCATGCAGAAACAAGCTTAAGATCATGGCTGGTTTTGCTGATGATCCTGACGCTGACGAGCCTGATATGATCCTTCAATTTCCGGTCTTTGATTTTCAGGGTGGTTGTTTGCCTATGCAGGGAAGCGGGGCTTCTCAAACCATTGAGTTCGGACTTGATCTGAATTACCTCCTTGCTTATGCCACACCAGGACAACAGTCTAAATTCTTTCTACTCGTGCAGGAAGATGACCCTGGGGGCCAATACAGCGGTACGATTGACAGTTTTTCTTTGATGGATTACACCGGAATTATCCATGAGACCAGCTATGGAAGCAGTGTCCCAATTGCAAATAATTCAACCACCACTTTGGGAATTATTACATCAGTCGATTTTGATCCGGTTAGTATAGTTCAGGATCAGCTTCCACCCATTCAAATTTACCAACCTTACAATGTGAACCTCGAAGCTACTGGAGGTACGCCTCCTTACCGTTGGCGCCTGATGGACGATTATGCTGTAGTTGATTCAACCGCTACCATGCCGGTTGTAGGTGGCAATCAACTGGTTCTAACCAACAATAATAGTGGTTATGGTATTGTGGAGCTTCCATTTGATTTTCCATTCTATGGAGAGAAGTTTAATACACTTTATGCAACAGTCGATGGGTATATTATGTTTGAAGAATCACTGATACCCTGGCCATTCTACATTGACGGAAAAACTTATTTCCTCCAAACTAAAATGATTTCACCTTGTATGTCACACCCCTTTGTGGTTGCACCATCAGTTGGTGATGGCATCTGGTATGAGATGGCTGAAGATTATGTTTCGATCAAATGGAAGTTATCTGTTTATAATTCAGTAAATACTACATCAGCTGTTTTCGTTGCACGGCTTTATGAGGATGGACGAATTGAGTTTTTCTATGGTGACCATATCGTCCCCGATTATGTGCGTAAATATGGTGGATTATCTGCCGGAGATGGCGAGAATTTTGTTTATTTGCATCCCTTCGGAAATTATTTCCCTTCTCAAAATGATTATTATCGGTTTACACCGTTGATGAAATACGAAGGGCTGAACCTCACTCAGGGTGGCTTACTACACGGCATGATCGATAATTTGGAGATTGAACCGATAAAAGTGTGTGTTACTGATAAGAACAACCTGCGCCATTTCAAAACTTTCGAGTTTATCAGCGAGGGTGTGATCATTAATGCCGAAGTCAATTCAGCTATGAATAACCTGATTACATTTGGTGATCATTTCAGCCTTGACTTGAATATTGAAAATATTACAGGTTCTGCACTAACCAATGCCAACATGACAATCACAACCAACAGCCCTTATTTTGATATCCTAACCGCTTTGGCTGAACTACCGGACATTGAAGCCGGAACCACATTGGCATTTGAGCAGGCTTTTGAAATATTGGCTTCAAATGAAATACCCGATAACTATAATGGCCGTTTTATGCTTAGCTTGACTGCTGATGAGGGAAGTTGGTCACGCAGCATTAATTTAACAGCTCATGCGCCTGTATTAGAGGTCGTATCGCTCCAGATCATTGATGACGACAATGGATTTTTAGATCCTGGAGAAACAGCCATGGTCGAAATGAATTTGAATAATACCGGTGGCGCACCCCTGTTGAATGCGAAAGCAATGCTAACTTCGGGTAATCCCTACCTTGAAGTGCTAAGTGGCACTTTGCAGAATGATGAGTTTTGGCCTGAGGAAACCTGGCTACTTCAGTTTGAAGTTAAATTGGATGAATTTACGCCTCCATTGGAGTTGGTTGAAATCAACCTGAGCAGTTGGGGCCATAACGGTTTTACGTTCTACAAAACTTTTCCTGTGCTTACAGGCCTGATCGTGGAAGATTTTGAAACAGGTGATTTTTCTGAATTCGACTGGATAACGGCAGGTGAGGCAGATTGGTATGTTACACAGGATGAGTCCTATGAGGGCAATTATGCAGCCCGTTCGGGTAATATCCTCGACAATGAACTCTCCAGCCTGCTGTTGTATTACGATGTGGCATTTTCCGATTCCATCTCATTCTACTACAAAGTCTCATCCGAAGATGGGTATGACTTTTTGCGATTTTTGATCAATACGGCTGAAATAGACAGCTGGTCAGGAGAAAAAGATTGGACATATGCTAGTTACCCTGTTGAGGCCGGAGACCAATTGTTCATATGGCGCTATACCAAAGATTACAGTGTCTCTGCAGGCAGTGATTGTGGTTGGATTGACTATATTGTCCTGCCTGCATATGCCATTCCAACTTCAACCGGAGATAGAAAAGAGGAGGCTTTAAACAACCTGGTGATATTTCCGAACCCCGCAAGCGATTTAATCACTATAGAAGTAAGGTTGGAAAGGCCATCCTCTGTTCAGATTTATGTTGCTGACATGAGTGGAAGGGTGTTGCATACGTCAGGTAATAATGACCTACAACAAGCTGGTAAGTATAGGACAGAATATCAATTGTCAGAACATCCTCAGGGCACTTATTTTGTTATCGTACGTACCATAGATGGCGCCTTGGTGAAGAAAGTAATTCGCCCGTAACCACATTTCACCTTTTGGATACAGACAATGGAAGAAGATAATAACCCCATCGGTCATTCCAGGCATCGACTGGTAAAATATTTCATCTTCCTGGTATTGATGCTTATGATGCTGTTACCGGCTATGCAGCAGCGATTCCATTTGTTCTCAGAAAAGCCTTTGCGGGGCGCTTTCGTAGCTTTGGAAAGGCCTTCATTCAGTAATTGGAACTGGAATGACTGGCTATCCGGCAGTTTTCAGGATGTTTTCAATACCAGGCTTGAACATAACATTGGATTCAGAAATAGCCTGATTCGGTTGAATAATCAACTACATTATAGTTTTTTTAGGCAAGCCAATGCTGAAGGTGTAATTGTTGGTAAGCATGCAGAGTTATTCGAAGAAGATTATATCAGGGCCTACCTCGGAGAGTTTTTTATTGGTACAGATATTTGGGATCGTAAAGCACAGCAACTGAAAAGCGTGCAGGATACCTTACAAAAGCTTGGGAAAACATTCGTTGTGGTGTTTGAACCGGGCAAAGGCAGTTTTCATTCAGATCGGTTCCCGGCAAAGTACGACCATTTTGAGAAGAAAGTGTCAAATTATGACTACCTGCTTCAATGTCTCACTCAGAATAAAGTTAATGTGCTCGATCTGAATGCTTATTTTGTTCAGATCAAACCCAAATCGGATTTTCCACTTTTTCCACGCATCGGTACACACTGGAGTTATTATGGCGCTGCAATCGCAGCAGATACCACGCTTCGATTCTTGCAAACCAAACATGGTGATCAGATTCCGGACTTGTATACCAAATCACTGATTACAGATAGCATCCGCCACCCTGACGATGATATCTGGTTAGCCATGAACCTGTTGAGCGACCCTCCTGAGCAAGGCCTGGCATATCCTCGCCTGGGTTTTAATAAAGCACATGTGGATGGCCTGTACAATCTATTGACAATAGGCGACAGCTTCTTCTTCAATTGGCTCAGTGATAGTGTCATCTACCATGCGTTTAATAGAGCCGAGTTTTGGTATTACAACAAACACAGGTGGAATAAAAGTGGTGCTCAGTTGGGTCAGGTCAGCGAATCGGATTTTGAATCTAAGCTTAATGAATCAGACATCATAATGATCATGATCACTGAGCGTTTTCATCAGAATTTTGCATGGAATTTTGATGAGCAATTGTATGATCACTTTTTTCCAGGCCCACGTGATCCCTTTGAGCGTTTTGCCAACCGCCTTCGCATTAACAATGATGATTTTCACCGCTTGCTCGCCGATGCAAACCAAAAAGGGATTAGTGTTGAGCAAAGAATTACATTGGAAGCAGAGTATTTGATGTATCTGGACTATCAAAAGAACCCGGATCAATACACCGGTCGCGAAGACAGGATCAGACTTATTATGATGAGCATCAGGAGCACACCCGATTGGTACGCCAAAGTGGTTGAAAAGGCTGAAATCAATAATATACCTGTTGAAGAGATGCTTCGCCGCGATGCGGAATGGATGGTTGATCATGAATGAAGCATCAATAGAATTATATTGGAACGTAAAGCACTTTTTTTACAGTAAAGCTTCCTGGTATAAAAAAAATATTCCATTGTGGAATTCAGGGGCCTTCAACTGCAATTAAAGATGTCTGTCTTTATTCAATAAGAACTTATTGAGAAGACCTTTTGCCCAACTGCAGATTTAGTTTTACAACATAACGTAG
>CALAZZ010000024.1 GCA_937926515.1 uncultured Bacteroidales bacterium
CGAAAAAGGCTTTAATATAAAGTTGATTTGTTCTATTCATAATATTAAATTTTAACAAGTTAATGGATTATATATTCATGATTTATCTAATGACTTCATTATCCTTTACGACATGAAAGTTTACAGTATATGATCAGGACCATTATGGTGCCGGAACAAAAGGTTGTATTTGGTTCTCAACAGGATCAAGCGTTTGCAAATAGGCAAAGATGGCTTCAAGGTCTTCCGTTTTCATCCCTGCATACATCGCCCAGGGCATCATTGTCTGGAACTCTCCGGGCTGAACCCTTTGTGGCACATAATTGCTGTCCTCAAATATTTTAAATCGCTGTACGAACATATCACTGGTCCAATTACCAAGACCTGTTGCATGGGGTGTAAGGTTGGGTGAAGTCAGCAGGCCACCGTCGGGAAACTGGAAACTACGACCCCCTGCCAGGTATTCTCCTACAAATTTACCTTTCTCGAAATTGGTATGGCACTCAGCACAGGCAGCAGCATTGGTTAAGTATTTTCCATATGCCACTTTATCCGATTGATCCGGAATAGGATGTGGGTCTGCTTCTTCCGGGATGGTCGGCAGGATCAGGTTGAATGGAAAATCCACTTCCGATTCAGGCCAACTGGCCTGTACCGGATCAATGGTACGTAGGTAGGCTATAACGGCCTTGATATCTTCAGGATCCATCTTACCGTAATTCATATATGGCATCACCGGAAAAATGACTGTGCCATCTTTCCGCACCCCCGTGGTGATCAACCGGTAAAGTTCCCCATCAGTCCATTCAGTGAGTGCGGCGGGTGTAATATTCCTCGAGTAGAACACGCCGGGGAATCCCATGGTACGGTCGAATCGTTCACCACCTGCTCCCAGCGTTGACTCGACAGGAGGTCCGGTAAAAATACTCCAGTCGCGCTCAGCATGACAGTCCATACACATCATGACGTGATAAGCCAGATATTCGCCTCTTTCTATTCGTTCGGGTGTAATTTCGATCACCATATCAGGTGCCGGCCCCACTTTGGGGAATGCAGATTGAAGGTAGATGTAGCCGCCCAGAAGCACCAGGGCAACAAAAATTACAACATAAAGTAAGATTTTGATTGTTTTTTTCATGGCATTATTTTTTTTTCCGGCAAATATGTATGAAGCCTCATATACCAAACTCATACTTTTGGGTGATTTTTTTTAGAAAGAACAATTTTTTTTCTGCTTCCGGAACCAATAAAACTAATCCAATGGCAATTGCCTGATACGAACAATGGCTTCGGTTCGGCTCTTCACATTAAGCTTCTCGAAAATGCTTTTAAGGTGGGATTTCACTGTGTTTTCCGAGATAAATAGGTTATCAGCAAGCCCTTTGTTTGAAAGGCCTTGGTTAAGCCCATTCAGAATTTCGATTTCTCTCTCACTTAGCGGGCTGTCAAGATAACTGTTGAGTATTGATATGTCAAATAATCCAGGGGAGGTGGCTGAAGAATCATAAAAATTACTCAAAGCTATCTCAATTGAAACCTTAATGTCAGGGCCTGTAAATGGTTTAAGCAGATAGGCGCTCGGATGTGTATCCTTAGCCTGCTGTAAGGTAGTTTGATCGGCATAGCTGGTGAGATAAATAAATGGGATCGGATGGTTTGCATTGATCCATCGGGCAATATCTACTCCTGTGGATCCACCACCCAGGTTAATATCCAGCAGCACCAGATCAGGTTTATTTGCAGTCAGGTGCATCACAGCTTCACCTTTAGCATGTGCAACAACAACCGAGTAACCATTATCGCACAAAAGAATACGTAGGTCTTCTGCAATGAGTGGGTCATCTTCTACAACAAGAACCTTGAATCCAGCTTCAAACGACATGGCCATAAATACTGTTTAGGTTATTATCATTAAACATCGGAAAATTCGATTAAAATCAATATGCCAATCAGCTTTCCCTATCATCGATCAATCACTCAACTGATCCCATATAAGCTTTATTAGTTTCCTGATACATTAAAACCATAAGTAACCTTGGTTCCTTGCTCCACGGCAAACTCAAGGTTTGCGTCCATTCTTTTTGCGAGTGTATCTATAAGTTTTAATCCAAAAGAATCACTTTTTTTGGATTCAGGTTTAAAGCCCTGACCATTATCAAGTACAATAAGTGTGACACGATCATTCTGTTTCTTAAGGCTAACCACAACCTGGCCACCATCGCCATTCGGAAATGCATGTTTTAGGGCGTTCACGACAAGCTCGTTGATGATTAAGCCTATGGGCGTGGCCGTGTCAATATCGAGAAGCACCGGATCTACATCTGCGATCAATTTAATGTGACGCGCTTTGAGGTCATAAATTTTTTCACAATGTCCGGCTAAGTTCAAAATAAAGCGCATCATATCAATCTGTCGAAAATCTTCACGAGCGTATAGCAATTGGTGTATGAGGGCTATGGAATGTAACCTGCTTCGGTTTCCCTGCACTACCCCTAATGCTTTTTCATCGCTGATTTCACGCATTTGAAGGCTAAGCAGGCTGCTTAGCATTTGCAAGTTGTTCTTTACCCGATGATGCATCTCTTTAAGCAGCATCTCTTTATCATCAAGTGCCGATTGTGTTTTTACATGAGCGAGCTTTAACTTTCTATTCACGCGAACACGGTTGTAGGCATAACCCAATGCGCTAACGAACAAAACAACAAAAAGCATCCCAATTGCAAAGTAAAGCTTGTTTTTTGCACTTTCTTCTGCCAGTGCGAGGGATTGCATCTGGATCAGATTTTCTTTTTCACGGCTTTCGAACCGTGCCATGATTTCTTCTATTGCCCATTGCTGTTGCTCGCTCGCCAAGGAGTCGGAGAGCATGGCAAAATTCTTCCAATGAGTCACAGCCATTTGATTATGACCTAAAAGCTCCGCAGCGCGTGCCATTTCCTTCTCTGCCGTTTTCAATAAATCCAATCTGCCTGAAGGCTTGATCAGATCGTACGCTTGTTTGAGTTTTTCAAGACCGGATTCGAGCCTGCCCTTTTGAACATCAATGGAGCCTATCAGCAGCAGTCCTGTACAATGTTCAAGCACACTGGTTTCAGCCAGGCGGGGTAATGCTTTACTAAGTACCGATTCGGCTTCGTCCAACCTGCCAAGAGTGTAAAGCGCACTGCCAACACCAATTTCGCATGCAGCAACTTCAAACTGGTTGTCATGAGCAATGTGAATATCAATTGCCCTTTTTAGATAATTCAAACTTTCCTCCGCCTGTCCAATATATGCATACAATAAACCAAGATTACGGAGGGTGTTGGCCACCCCTATCCGATCATTCTGCTTTAACTTAATCGAAACGGATTGTTTATAGACGTCTATAGCACGCTCGTAATTTCGCCTGATGCGGTATACAATACCCAAATTATTCAATACCTGGGCAAGGCCGTCAGTATCATTCAATAAGTCAAAAAGCTGGGCTGCAGCATCGTAATATGCTATGGCTTGGGCAAAACTCCCCTGATGGTAATAAACTGTGCCAATGACATTCAGAAAATTTGCTTCAACCTTCTGATCTTCAATTTGTCGTGCAAGAGTTAGCGCTTCCATATAACAATTTAATGCCGAATCAAAATGATTATTGAGTTCATGTGCATAGCCTTGTTGATTTAAATTCCATATCTGTCCGGGGATAAATAATAGCCTTTCTGCCAGATCATAACCTCTTCGGCTAAAAATGAGCGCCGAATCGGGGCTTGAAAACAATAAATAGTATGAAATATCCCGATATACAAAAGTTTTATTTGTATCGCTGGGCAACAAGGGCAGGCGATTAATCAAGCTATCTGCGAGTTGTTGATAAGATTTGGCATACAGCTGAATATTTCCAAGCATTAAAAGTATTATCAGTTTGATAAACAATAGTTTAATGATCGATATGTGGTTGTCTCTAATCAAAACTGCTGGAAGTTGTCACCGACAAAAATAAACATTGATCTGAGAAATCAAAGAAATAAGCAACATCATGAACCTGTATGAAATACCTGGCAATGCTCATCAAAATTCAGGTAAAAGTTAACTGAAAAGCTATTGATAGCTATTATAACGAACGAGCTCTGCCAGGCTCTTCCTGACTTTCTGGCGGATTCGATAGTCATCAGGAGGATAGCCCAGCGTAATAAGCAAACCTATTGTTTTGGTTGATGGAATATGAAGTATTTGCTTAATAGTTTTTTCATTAAACCAACCCAACATGCATGTACCCAATCCCAATTCAGCAGCCTGCAGGCAGAAGTGTTCTGCAGCTATTCCGATATCAATTAAGGGGTATTCCTTTCGTTTGAGGCGCCCACCGACTTCAGTGATCAATTTTGGTTTCTCAAGCACCAGAACCACAATCACCGGTGCCTGTGGAACAAATTTATTGAAAGTCATGAAGGGACCATAGGTTTCGTTGGCAACTTTGTGCTTTAGCTCAGGATCATTAACCACAATGAAAGTCCATGGCTGCGAATTACTTGCTGAAGGAGCCAGGCGGGCAGCTTCAAGGCAGGCATGAAGCTTCTCAGGCTCGACATGCTTGTCAACATATTTACGAACACTTTGACGGATGTTGATTAGATTGCTAAAATTCATATCAGTGTTTTATTAATGAGCTGTATTGAAATAAAGCGGTAAGTGCTTATAAAATAAATCCCGATTTAGGGCAATGAATGTAGCAATTCTGAAAATTATATGAAGAATACCGCATCCCCTTTGACTATCTCACCTTCAGCAATCACCTTGCAGGTTACGCCTCCACGCCAATGAGGTTGCAAGGCATTTTTTAGTCCGTCAAGTTGTTCGTCCATGCGGTAACAAGGCTTGGTCTCACCGGTAATTTCAAGGACAACGTCGCCGATCTTCAATTTCCTGCCGGTTGAGTTCTCCAGCTTAAGGCCTTCAATCAACAAATTTGCCCTGCGCAATTTCCAGTCTGGGTTGGTGCCAAGATCTGTAAATGCGTGATCATATGCCTCGCGAGCCAAAACAGTAACCTGTCTGTTTCCGGGTTTGCCACGAAAATCATCGGCAACTCCTTTAAGCAAGCTCACAAATGCATGATCCACTTCGATCATATCTCCATATGACTCCTTTTTCCATGCAATACCTATGAGCTTTCCCGTTGCCATTATCTATTCCTTCAATAATGCACGTAATTGTGCGGTTTTTTCTTCAAATCCTTTCTTGCCCAACAGGGCGAACATATTCTTTTTGTATGCTTCCACACCCGGCTGATCAAATGGATTTACACCTAACATATACCCACTAAGCGCACATCCCATTTCAAAGAAATAGATCAACTGACCGATCACATCAGCACTAATACGGGGAATACTCAGCCTGATGTTGGGCACCCCACCGTCAACATGCGCAAGCACAGTTCCAAGTTCAGCCATATGATTTACTTCTGAAAGCGGTTTGCCTGCAATATAATTTAATTGGTCGAGGTCGGTGTCACCGGTAGGGATCAACATTTTACGATTGGAATTGTCACATGAGATTGTGGTTTCAAAAATATTGCGCAATCCCTCTTGTATGTATTGGCCCATACTATGCAGATCAGTGGTGAAGCCAACGCCGGCAGGAAATATCCCTTTATTTTCCTTGCCTTCACTCTCACCGTAGAGCTGTTTCCACCATTCGGTAAAATAAAACAAGCGGGGTTCATAATTAACCATTATCTCAATTGTTTTACCGCTGTTGTATAATGCGTTTCTGGATGCGGCGTATAATGCGATGGGATTGCCATGGATTTTTTTTACCGCCCTGCTGAAGGCTTCCATCTTGGAAGCACCGGATATCAGATCATTCACGGGTATACCTGCCACAGCTATTGGCAACAAACCTACCGGTGTAAGAACTGAATAGCGTCCTCCAACATCGTTGGGTACCACATAAGATTCATATCCTTCTGAATCGGCTAATTGCCTCAAAGCTCCTTTGCTTTCATCCGTTATGGCCACAATGCGTTTGCGTGCTTCAGCGAGGCCATATTTTTTTTCAATGTGGGCACGTAATACCCGGAAGGCAATGGCAGGTTCTGTCGTTGTCCCTGATTTGGATATCACCACCATTGAATAATCCTTATCATTGAGCACATCAATCAAATCGTTGAGATAATCCTCGCTAATATGATGACCGGCATATAATATGTGTGGTGATTTTTTTTCATTCGCAAGCTGGGCAAAATGATGTAATTGCGACTCAATTACAGCTCTTGCACCAAGATAGGAACCACCAATACCAATCACAACAAAAACATCCGACTTTTCACGAAGTTGAGCAGCATGTTCTTCAATTTTTTGGATCAGTGGCTGGTCGGTCCCAGAGGGTAGGTCAACCCAACCCAGGAAGTCAGCCCCAGCGCCTGTTTTGTTATATATCTTTCGATAGGCATTGTACACCGGCTTTTCGTAAGCCATCAGATCCTTTTTACTGATAAAATCGTAAATCTGTTTCAGATCGAGTTTGATATCTATCATAGGAATATTAAATCTGTTTAATTTGGCGGGAAAATTACGAAAAAATTATCCTTACAGTTGATTGCACAGTATGGTTTTGTAAATTTGCAATCCATTTTAAAAAAGTATTGTTACGGGGTGTAGCGCAGCCCGGTTAGCGCGCGTCGTTCGGGACGACGAGGCCGGAGGTTCGAATCCTCTCACCCCGACAACCAAAAAAATTCATATTGTTTGGATTTTACTCAAGAGAATTCCCAAGCTTCTGCTTGAGGAATCCTCTTGAGTAAAAGACATGTAACGCGCAGCGATACAGGATTTTTTTGGTTGTAGGCCCCTCCTAAATGGATCACCGAAGGTAATCCTCAGTAATCTCCCAAGCCCCTGCTTGAGGAATCCTTTTGAGTAATAGACATGTGGCGCGCAGCGATACAGGATTTTTTTGGTTGTAGGCCCCTCCTAAATGGATAACCGAAGGTAATCCTCAGTAATCTCCCAAGCCCCTGCTTGAGGAATCCTCTTGAGTAAAAGACATGTGGTGCACAGCGACACAGGATTTTTTAATTTTTCACTCCAAAAAATGGCTCAGAGGTGGCAAAACTAAGTTAGGGTAATGTTAGACCGGGTTCGAAGCAGAAACCCCTTTTTTTTTGAATCAATGACTTTGTTTGCTGCTGGAGCCTGGCATAAGGACAATAGCCTGTCTCCATCTCTTACTTATGCAAAAAATCAGGATTTTGACCAAAGCGTTCTGCGAATACCATTTCTTTCAAGTTCTGGCGTTCACGCACCTTATATTCCGATTTTGCCATTCGGGGAGGCAACACCTCGGGATTGCCAATATACCCCACTGCGATAGCAGTCAAAACCTTATACTCCTTTGGAACCTCAAACACCAAGGCTGCTTTCTTCTTTTTCAGACCTCCCATCTGGTGTACATATAATCCATCGGCGGTAGCCTGAAAAGTGAGATGGGCAACAGCCTGCCCTACATCATATTTGTATATTTTACTGGGTTCTCCCGGCTCTTTCTTGCTCTGAGCATAACCAACCGCAAGCATCAGGACCGGGGCTGTTCCGGCCCATTTTTGATTGAATTTAACAAGGATATTATAAATTTTTTGATAGGTATCATCACCATGTAATCCAATGATAAAACGCCATGGCTGCTCGTTTGAAGATGAAGGTGACCACCGGGCAGCCTCAAGCATATTCTTTATTTTTTCAGTTTCTATTGGTTTGTCTTTAAATGCACGTGGGCTCCACCTCTTTTTTAAAACCTCGTGTATTTGGTAATCTGTGTTTGCAGTTTTGTCGATCATTAGGATTTTGCAATTATTTGTGTACAAATATAACCAAAATAGGTCAAAATTGTTTACGTGTCATAAGCTGTTCATACCTAAACCACTGTGTTTAACTAATTAAAGACATTTGACAAAATGTATTCTATATCAATTAAACGAATGACAAAAACCTCAGTTTTTCTGCAGTAAAAACAACTTTCATTTATAGTTAATCCAATGATAAAGTTTTAGGTTTGCTCATAACTTCTTCACGAAGTCTTCGATGCCAATAATAAGCTTGCAGCATGGAGAAAGAAATCAAACGTACTTATCCCAATCCTGCCAAAACGGTTGTGGAAATTGAAATTATATCAAACCATGACTGCCTTGCAGAGGCATTTTTTCTTGACCCAGCTGGAGAGCGAGTGTTTAAAGTGCCATATGAAATTGAGATCAGCAAAGGAAATAACACCCTCAGCCTGAATCTTGCTCCGTTAATTCCCGGAAGGTATGACCTCCATATACAATGTGAACTGGAAACCCTTAAAACCTCCATTGAGGTTCTCCGGTAATAGGTTCTGCACTTGATTAATCATATCTATCCCGCTCATTTTTATACTATTAGTGTGTAAAACCCCTGGATAAACAAAACCAAAAAAAAGCAGCATCTTTGCATGGTTTCCTATTGTAATTGTAGGTTAAGCGGTAAAATTCGAAATTTGAATTTAGAAGTTTTTCCTATTAGCATAGTTATCAATCATCATAGCTATATATAGAGATCAGGCTAATGTCACTTTCTATTTAAGAACGGGTTACAAAGCCGTTCTCCTTTTTTGAGATTGAAACTAAGTTTGAAACTGTTTTCTTAGGGTTTATAAAGTGGCAGTCATAACAAAGTCTGTCACATGAATCACTAACAAGGTTTGATTGTGTAACTGAAGAAAAAACAAAGCATAAGAGGGGTGCTTAGTAAACCACATAGCAGCCGATCCATTAGTGATAAATGGATAAAAGCAGCCATAATAGGCAGTGTATGGGCTTCGTTCGAAATTGTTGTGGGAAGTTTTTTACACAATATGCGAATCCCATTTGCCGGTACCAGCCTGGCAGCAATAAGTGTATTCTTGTTGATTTCGTTCATGCAACTCTGGCGCGACACAGGCATCATACTGCGTGCAGGCATTGTTTGCGCACTGATGAAATCAATTTCACCTTCAGCAATCATTCTGGGACCCATGCTCGGAATATTTATGGAGGCCTTGCTGCTTGAAGCTGTGGTTTGGCTTTTCGGCAGGAACCTGATCGGATTTCTCCTTGCCGGTGCCGTAGCTGTTAGCTGGACTTTGATCCAAAAAATTCTAAACTTGATCATTCTATATGGCTTTGATTTAGTTAAAGCAGCTTCTTCATTCTTCCAGTTCGTAGCTAAGCAATTTAGCTTCATAAGCTCAAACCCTAGCTCACTTATCATCTTAATCTTTACAGTGTATGGAATCGTTGGTGGCCTAGCCGCTATGGCAGGTTATTATTCAAGTAAAAATTTCCACCTTCTTTCAAAACCATATCAAACCAAATTAAATCTTAGAAATAAAAACCAAAGCAATCTATTTAGTATTGATCCATCGCAAAAATATTCGATTCTCAACCTTGTTTTAATCTTATTTACAGTGGTATTGAATCTGTATTTTATCAATCGTGCGTGGTTGGTATTGGCTGCAATATCCGGTATCACATTCATGGTCTTTTGTGCAATTCGTTACAAGCGTTCGCTCAGGCATTTAAAGAAACCTACCATTTGGATTCAGTTTCTTGTCATCACCTTGCTTGCAGCGTTTTTTTGGGAGTGGTTTTCAACCGGCAATTATTTTACTGAAAACGGCTTAAGGGTTGGCCTGGAAATGAATTACCGTGCGCTAATCATTATTTTTGGATTTTCTGCAATCAG
This sequence comes from uncultured Bacteroidales bacterium, assembly GCA_937926515.1. Taxonomy (GTDB): domain Bacteria; phylum Bacteroidota; class Bacteroidia; order Bacteroidales; family F082; genus CALAZZ01. The sequence goes on from CALAZZ010000024.1 coordinate 9,696, forward strand.
TGTTGAATTACGAAACCCGCTTATTAAAGCCCTGCTATTCCAGAATGGATTCAAGCACTTGTATGCAGCACTTAATCTTGCTTTCAGTGCTTTACCTGCTATTATTGACCAACTTCCAGGCCCCAGATATTTATTTAAGCATCGGAGTAGTCTAATCCGTAATCTGTTGTTCCAGTCCGAACAGTTATATGATTACTTCAGCAAAAAGAATGGTGCTACAGGAGTATTCATGATAACCGGTGAGGTGCATGAAGGTAAAACCACCTTTGTTGAAAAAATAATCAGCTTGCTCAGGGCAAAAAATATCTATGTTACAGGTTTTCTGTCCAAAGGACACTTTTATCAAGGAAAAAGACAGGCTTTTTCACTGTATAATATATCAACAGAAAGGTCAGTTCCTCTGGCAAAAGCCAATGAAATGGAAGGTTGGCTTAAATTCAGGAGTTTTTGGTTTAATCCGCGTGCCTTAACGCTTGGAAATCAGATATTGAGTTTTGCTTGTAAAGATAGTTCAGACATCATAGTCATTGATGAGGTTGGCCCAATGGAATTAGATGGACAGGGCTGGCATACTTCACTGTTGAAACTTTCAACACTCACCTCTCAAGTCCAAATATGGGTTGTTAGGAATTCAATCATTGAGGAAGTTATTCAAAAATATGAGCTTATAAACCCGGTTATCATAAATATTGGTACAAACTCACCTGAGGCAGTCCTTTCCCTGATTTTGCAGTCAAAATTTACTGCTTGTTAATACTCAATTTCGCTTGCGATTCTTATACTTTTCTATTGTTTATTCCTCGAACCATAACCGTGGCCGCGCTATTTATTCTTAATTTAAATTAAGGTTATTCTATTGATATTGTGGTTGATAAAATATCTTTAGTGTTGCTTCATTGATGTATATCAATTTATTGACCTATTTACATCTATTCTTTTACTCGTTTATTTCACCTGATGACTCTTGCACAGTCAGTAAAAACATCTTAATCTTGCTTTCAGAAAACATTAATTCTGATGAAATTAAATTAAACCTCAAATAATTTAAAAAACCAAAACTATGAAAAGTTTATCTAAATTATCCATGCTTTTAACCATCATCATGATGATAGGCATGGCACTTGCATCATGTACAAAGGAAGGTCCGGCCGGATTACCCGGTAAAGATGGCGTAGACGGTGAAGATGGTATCGATGGCGTTGACGGCACAGCCAAGTGTGCTGCCTGTCATGACGATAGCCAGGTCAATTTTGCCATTACCAGGCATTGGGAAATGTCGCAACACGCCATGGGCAATACTTACCTACGTAATTCTGCTAACTGCGCTGGTTGCCATACAAGTCAGGGATACAGGGAAATTATCCTCACCGGAGCCGATAATACAGAAGGAACAATTTCCAATCCAAACCCACCAAACTGTTACACCTGCCACAACATACACCAGGACTATACCGTGGATGACTGGGCATTGAGCAATGTTGCCCCTGTTACATTACGTACAACAGGTGATGTGATTGACCTTGGAAAAGGGAACCTGTGTGCTACCTGCCACCAGCCCCGTAACCCCGGTCCCATGCCAGAAGTTGGTGGACCAGATGTTACTGTGGGTAATTTCCGCTGGGGACCACACTATGGTGCACAAGCTGTAATTGCTGCCGGTAAAGGTGCTTATGAAGTAGGTGACGGATATACCAATTCAGTCCACGTAAATATGATAGGCAACAGTTGCGTGACATGCCACCTGGTTGAAAACAGTGGTGAAAATGCCGGTGGACACATGATGAACCTCAGCTATGGCGAAGGTAATGTGCTGACAACAGCCTGTGCTTCATGCCATACCAGTTCTGAAACTTTACAAGCACTTATGACCAATGTTAAGAACGAATTGGATGACTTGTTGGGACAGCTTAATACCAAACTGAAGGAATTAGGTGTTATGGATGATGCCAACTATATTGTACCGGGTACATGGCCGGCTGATTATGCAGGCGCATATGTAAATCATAACCTGGTGAAATATGACCATAGTAACGGAGTACACAATTTCCCATACGCCAAAAAACTTTTAGAAAATTCAATCGCCGCATTACCTTAATCTAATGCCGGAAACACATTTGCAACAGGCTTCTTCATTTATCCCAAAGAGGCCTGTTGCAGTTTTAAAACAAGAAACCGCAAATTAAATACGCAAACGAATGAAAACAAGGCATATAATTGCAGTTATAACTCTGATCATGGCTTTCATTGTGTCGTCATGCCAATATGAGTTTATCGAAATCGACCTACCTCCAATTGATCCGGATGTACCGATCAGCTTTTCCGAAGAAATAGTTCCCATATTTAACAACAAATGTTTATCCTGCCACGGAGGAAACATTGCACCAGATCTTTCGGCAGGCGCGGCATATAACTCAATCGTTCCAAGCTTGGTAAACCTGGATGTTCCTGAAGACAGCAAAATCTATACACATCCAGCCCCGACTTCATCACATGCTGCAAGGTATAGCGATACAGAGGCATTTCTTATCCTCACCTGGATTGAACAAGGCGCACAGAATAATTAAACTCTAAAAGCAATAAAGATGAAAAAGATCATTACGCTCAGCAGTATATTAATCCTCTTTAGCCTGGTAATTCAAGCCCAGGAAGAGCAGCCCAAAGATCGCCCGGTAAGGGCTCCCTTTGAAAGTGGCATACTTATTGATAACCAAACCACAGTAATCCCAGCTGTAAAAACTTTGGAATACAATATTCAACATAAATTCAGCCCAATGAACAATGGCATATCAGACTTGTTCGGCATCTACTCCCCAGGAGCCAACATGAGGATGTCATTTTCTTATGTACCTCTTACCAATCTTCAAATTGGATATGGATTAAGTTTGGATAAAATGTACAGCGACTTTTCAGCTAAGTATACCATATTGGAACAAACGCGCAGAAACACCATTCCGGTTGCAGTAGCAGTGTATGCAAATATGGCAATTGACGGGAGAAATGAAGAAGATTTCGGAAAAAATTACACTTTTGGAAACAGGTTTGCCTATTTCACTCAATTGATAGTGGGTCGTAAAATCAACGACTGGCTATCCATTCAGGCCAATGCCAGCTTTACTCATTTCAATTCAACCAGGGAAGGCATCGATCACGATAAGATCGCAGTTGGATTCAATGGAAGAGCTAATTTTTCACCACAGTCCTCCATTTTGTTTCAATACGATATTCCTCTCGAAATTCAAGGCATTGCTGAACACCGTGAATTTACCAATCCTGCCAAACCTAATCTTGGTGTAGGTTGGGAAATTCGCACCAGCACACACGTATTCCATATTTATGTTTCATCAGCAAAAGGCATGATACCTCAAGAAAACGCCCTCTACAATCAATATGACTGGACAGATGGTGATATGATGTTCGGCTTTTCGATGATCAGGCTGTGGAACTTTTAAAAAATTATTGTTTAACTAAATACCCTCTAAAGCGATGAAAAAAAGATTTTTTTATTTAATAGCAGTTGTCTTTGGCACATTTGCACTGCTTGCATTTGTGACGCCACAAGACCAAAAAATAGGAGAACCATGGGACATTCCCACGGAATACAAAGAGATGGTAAACCCACATAAAGGTGATGATTCTCTGGATAGATTGGGAAGGTCAGCTTATAACAGGCACTGCCGCTCTTGCCATGGAAATGCAGGCCTGGGTGACGGACCTCGTGCCAGAAATCTGGAAACATTCCCAGGTGATTTCTCATCAGCCGAATTCCAGGCATACACCGATGGCGAAATTTATTATATGTCTATAATTGGCCGTGATGAAATGCCCAATTACGAAAGTAATATTCCGGATGAGGAAGAAAGATGGGCCATCGTAAATTATATCCGTACAATGGCCAAGTAGGCGTACATCCAATCTAGCCATGTGCTGAATCTCAAAATAAAAAGTTCACATCTGAATGCATGATTGCAAACAATGTGAACTTTTTTAATAATTAAAATTCGGAAGAGGGAGTGTTTTGAATTCTGTTCTTATCAAATCTTTTATGCATTGATTTTTTACTTCTAAAGTCTTTATGATTGATTTATGAGTTACTTTATTATGCAGAACTGATTTATTTGATAAAAAGATTAACTTTGAATGCCATAACATAATATGCTTACATTTTCATATTATATAACTTTTTAATAACCAAAACAATAGATATTATGAAAGCAAAGATTCTATTCACTGCAACAGTAGCAATAGCAGCTTTTACCTTTTTAGCTTTTTCCAATCCTCAGGATAAACCAAAAGGTGAGCCATGGGACATTCCTGCTGAGTACAAATCAATGGAGAATCCCTACAAGGATGATGCTTCACTTGACCGTTTAGGCCGATCAGCATACAGCAAACACTGTCGTTCATGCCATGGAAATTCCGGACTCGGAGATGGACCTCGTGCCCGCAGCCTTGATACTTATCCAGGCGATTTCTCTTCTGCTGAATTTCAGTCCCATACCGATGGTGAATTGTATTATATGTCAATCATAGGACGAGATGAAATGCCTAACTTTGAAGGCAATATTCCGGATATGGAAGAACGGTGGGCCATTATCAATTATTTAAGAACGCTTGCAAAATAATATCTCTTTTAAGTTTTTGATTTCATTTATCAGGTTCAAATACAGTCTGAAATGGAGTGTCATTTGCCTGAAATAACCCATAATTCGCATATGAAGATTTATATTGGTGGATTAATGGTCATCACACTGACCTTGTTTTTTAATTTTCCTATTCATAGTCAGGAAGTTGTGATTATGGATAACGAACCTGCATATTTTGAAGACAACAAACATTGTTTTCAATGTCATGGCCAAAGGTTTTACACTTATGAAAATGAATTTACAGGAAGAATTGAGCGTAAGGCAATGAATCCAAACTTGATTTATGATGCAGACGAATTCTATTCGGGCGTTCACAGGCATTTCAGTTGTACAGATTGTCATTCACCTGATTATGAAATTTACCCTCATGATACCGAACTCAGGTTTGAAGAAATGTTTTCGTGCCTTGATTGCCATGGAGGAGATCCTACCTGGAAGCGCTATAATTTTGAATTGATTGATGATGAGTTTCATAAAAGTATCCATTCGCCTGATCATATTGAAGCTTTCAATTGCTGGAGTTGTCATGATCCCCACTCATACCGTTTGAAAACAAGAAGCAACTTTTCAACCCGCGAAATCGTGACATATCATAATAATACTTGTAAAACCTGTCATGATAATCCGGATCGTTTTCAGCTCATTTCAGAAGAATTGAAACCTTCACTTGAGCAAATACATGACTTTCTTCCCAATTTCAATCTGCATTTTAATGCAGTGCGCTGCATTGAATGCCATACTGAGCCCGAAGAAACCATGTGGGTGGCACATAATATCCTCCCAAAGGAAATGGCTGTGCGAAACTGTGTTGAATGTCATTCGACCAATTCAAGATTGATGTCCTCTCTATATAAATATCAAAGCCTTGAAAACAGACGCGAACGTGGCTTTTTCAATGCTATTATTTTAAACGATGCCTATGTGATCGGGGCCAATCGAAACCATTTTCTTAATGTGGCCAGTCTCGTGATACTGGGATTGGTTTTGCTTGCAATGATCGGACACATTATTTTACGAATAATTAAATAAAGCTATGGCTGAAGAAAAAATATATCTCTATCCCGTGTGGCTCAGGATATGGCATGGCATAAATGCACTCCTAATCATATTTTTAATTGCAACCGGAATAAGTATGCAATATGCCAACCCGGAATATCCATTTATCCGCTTCGATCTGGCAGTTAGCATTCATAATATTTGCGGGGTTTTACTGGCGATTAACTATGTGATCTTTCTGCCATCAAACCTTGCAACCAGCAACCGGCGCTATTATGTTGACGGATTAAAGAATATTGGGCCCCGCATGATGCGGATGATGCGTTATTATCTTACTGAACAGCCCAAAAAGAAACCGTCACCCTTTCCGGTTACCAAGGAGAACAAATTCAATCCCTTGCAGGCCATGACCTATTCAATTGTGATGGTGATATTTTTGCCCCTGGTAATCACCACAGGATTGGCCTTATTATTTCCGGAAACCATCGCCAAGGAGGTATTTGGGTATAGCGGCTTATTTTTAACCGCATTGTTGCACTCAGCCATTGGATTTTTGATATCAATATTCCTGATTGTGCATATATATGTTTGCACAACTGGTAAAAAGATCACTGATAATTTCAAAGGAATTATCACAGGTTACCATACCAATCATTAATGATGGGTTTGGGTGTGTGCTAATGCCGGATTCATTCCGGTGAAGTTTTGAGTATCGTGTTGAGGTGATGGTATGGTTTTACTTATAAAACTTCATGCAATTCATTGCATTTATATATATCCACGTTGAACCAAAACACAGAACTCATGAAATTACCCAAACATTATTTTAGCTGGCCCGTATTTATAGGTGCTTCCATAGCGGTGATGTCATTCATTATGATAGTCATCCTTTTTCTTATCTCACTGTTGTTTGGAGATAAGGATAACTATTCCGGTTTATTTACTTTTATCATCCTGCCTGCCATCATGTTTCTTGGCCTGGGCATTGCTCTTATTGGCATCATTTTCAATATTAGGAGAGCAAAAAAAACGGATATTATAGAAGATTTTAAACTGCCCATCATAGATTTTAACAATACACGACAGAGGTTTATCATGTTCATGGTAGCCATTGGGCTTACAGTGTTTGTTGTGCTTTCTGCTGTTGGCAGTTACCAGGCATTTCATTATACCGAATCAAACGAGTTTTGCGGTACCATGTGCCACTCAGTGATGGAGCCCGAATGGGAAGCTTATCATATGTCATCGCATGCACGTGTAAAATGCGTTGAATGTCACGTAGGCTCAGGCGCAGGATGGTATATCCGATCAAAGCTTTCAGGATTATACCAGGTTTATTCAGTAATGGTTGAAGCTTACGATAGGCCCATCCCTACTCCCTTACACAATTTACGTCCTGCACAGGAAACATGCGAAAAATGCCATTGGCCCGATAAGTTTTACGACAGAAAATATGTATTCCACCGCAGGTACCTTACTGATGAAGACAACACAGAATGGGATATTGGGCTGCTTATGAAAACCGGACCAGAGTACCGGGCACTTGGCCTGACAGAGGGAATTCACTGGCACATCAATAAGGACGTTAAAATAGAATACGCTTCAAGAACACCACAACGCGATGATATCGTGTGGGTAAAATACACCAATGAATTGACAGGTGAGGTTTCGGAATTTCTGGACGAAAATAATCCGATTGACGAAGATGAACTTGCAGCGCTTGAAATCCGTACTATGGACTGCCTTGATTGCCACAACAGGCCATCACATGACTATAAATCACCAATCAGGTTTTTTGATGAAGCCATGACAGCAGGAAAAATCCCACATGAACTGCCAGATATCAAAATGGCGGCCATGACCATACTATCAAATGATTTTCCATCGCGGGACAGTGCATTCAGTTATATAGAATATGAGCTCTACGATTATTATGATATGATGTTCCCTGAAATACTCGAAGACAGCCCAGAACTGGTTGAAATGGCTATTGAAGCATTGCAGCAAGGTTTTTCAAAGAATGTTTTTCCAAGTATGAAGGTCAATTGGAAGGCTTATCCAAACTTCATGGGCCACATCGAAAACGAAGGTTGCTACAGATGCCATAACGATTCATTCAAAAACAAATACGAGCGCGTCATTTCACGTGATTGTAATCTATGCCACCTTATCAAGGAACAAGGAAGACCCGGGGCCATGAATTTTGCCACCGGGAAAGGCTATTTGGAATTTGAACATCCCATAGACATTGGCGAAGATTGGAAAACAAGATTTTGTTCAGATTGCCATAGCAATCTTTATTAGGGTTCAAGCTTGCCAAAAAATGAAAAGTGATTCACTTAATCAGGCCTAAACCTTCCTTGCTTGAAGCGTCATCGGGTCTGATAAGTAAGGCTTTATTAAAAAGTGATTGCGCCTCTGCTTGTTTTCCCATGCGTAGGTTCGTCCAGGCAAACATATGAACGGCATCATAGTCGAAAGGATATAAATTGGCTATCCGCTCGAAGTACTTGTGCGCAGCCTGGTAATCCTCCCTGTAGTAAAAGATGCTTCCCATGCGGTAATTGGTTAAATAGTGATTGGGGTCGATTTTGAGGATTTCGTTATAACGAGATACGACATGATCCCAATTGCCGACTGCAGAAGCAGGAAGCGCAAAACCCAAGCGGGCTTCAATACTGTAAGGCATAAGTTGAATGGCTTTATTGTAATAGGCAATTGACTCATTGAAAGAACCGTGCATATAGGTTAACCAGCCAAGCCTTAAGTTAATTGCATAAGTGTCTTCATTGTAGATCTTACGCAAAGCTTCAATGGCTTTGGTATAGTCGCCTGAAGTTTCGGCGGAATAGCTGGCCGAAAACGCTTCCTGAAGTTGCTTTTCGTTCTGAGCCAATAACATTTTTGAAGCTAAGAATATCAGTATGATCAGTAAACCAATCCGATGTTTTATAAGTTCCATATCAGACCTCCTTTCAAGTGTATGTTTTTGTAATTATAGCTATTTACTGTATAATTTGCTAAATCATTAAATGTGATATACGGACTTTTCAGTTCCAGCAAATTGAAGTCAAATTGGAGATTAAGGTTTGAATTAACAACCAAAATCATTGATGCCATGGCATTATAAATTACCCTTCCATAAGTATTGTACATCAAACCGGCATTTTCATCAGCTGCGTTTTCCATCTTTCCAAAATGAATGCCCACCTGAAGCCATAGAAATCGATTGGCTTTAAAACCAATGAGTTGCTTGTAGTGAATCCTGACTTGATTCTCTTCAAATAACGTATAAAAGCGTGAATAAGTATAGAAATTAAGATTATGAAATGGATAAATGGCTGCTATGACAGATGTTTGCCATTGTTCCTTCCCGTTGAGGTTTGAACGACTCAATGACAAACCAATATCTGAGGCGGGCAAGGTTCGGACAAATTTAAGACCGGCCACGTAATTCTGGGTGGAATTTGAAACAATTGAACTCCGATACATATTGCTGATGGTATCAAACCAAACTGTCTTAGGTTCACTGTGTAAGATTAATAAATCCAACTCAGGTAACACATACAATCCATGCTTAATCCGAATTGGTAATACGGCTGATACCTGATGTTGAATCAAGTTATATTTGTGACTTAAAGAACCAAGTTCACCAAGGGAAAAAAGTTGGTAATTGTTGAGTTGTAATTTTGAATAATTCAACCCCAGCCGGTAACCCTTACCTGGTGCAACTACGACTCCAAGACTTCCATAAGTAAAATCACCAGGCCGGTTTATCTCGCCATATATATTCTCATTCCCATCCAGATCAAGTTGTTTGCTTGCCTCATTACTTCCTGAAAATGAAAGCCCAGCATACAGCCGGATCCATTGAATAAGGGCCGGGTCCTCATCGAATCGCTTTTCAAGCCAAGCTGCTTCCATCTGCATACCACCCCACTCATAGGACTGCCTTAGTAAATTGCGGGCAAACTGATCACTGGAATTAAATTCCAAGGCCTTTTCAAGGTGAACCGCTGCTTTACGGTATTGCCCCAGCGAAAAACAGGCAATACCCATTCTCATTTGAAGATAAAAGTAATCAAAGCCCAACTCAATTGACCTATTGGATAATTCTATTAAGTTTTCCCAGTCACCCTTTTCATAAGCTGCAAGCGAAAGACTGTCAATGTAATTAAAATTTATCTCGTGCTGTGCTTTCGAACTTGAAGTGACCACAAGCACCAAAACGAGCAATACAGAAATCATTCTGGACATGCAGAACCAACCACACACAACTTTCATCTGTTTCATATCACTCATTCGCTGACCTCCCGTGCTACCAAGCGTATGTTTTTATGCTTAACTTCAAAATGAGTGAATCTTCCATCCTTTATTTCAAATTTGTATTCACTTCGGTGTAATATTCTTCTTTTAATCTTAAGCCAGGCTGAACTTTCAAGTATTGCCCGACTTGTGTTCAAATGGTCCTCAAAACCAATGTAATCGAGCTGATAACCGGATTTTATGAATGAAAAAAAAGGTGCCACAAAGTCGTGCAGGTATGTTTGAACGCCAGTTTTGAAGGCCGTTAACGGAAAGCTGTCTTTAACTCGTAACCGGGGATAAAAGCCCAAAGAAACTTTGTAGGCTGCCAGGTAAAAGTGATATAACAATGAAGTCTTATCTCCTTGAAAATGTGTGAAGTTAAACACGCTGCCATCATTATAGAAATAGGCCAATGATTCTGTTTCCTGACATTCGAGGTACATATAGTTATATATGTCTGTTTTAACTTCCCAAATGGCTTTTGACTCATTCTTATCCTGGTCGTATTGAATAAAACGGATAGTCTGACCGGGCACAAAATGAAAAGCTTTACTAAGTGTCCCGGTTTTGGAAATCTGGCTCACAATCTGGCCATGCCCAGGTTTAGCAAATGTTAGCAGTTTGCAATGGTCTTTTTCTTTCAGGATATAATTTGCAATTGGATAGTCCAATGTTTTTGAGCCGACGAAAGGATCCGGCTGAATCTGAAAATGCAGATGTGGAACAGGTGACCGTCCTGAATTGCCAACAGCAGCAATTATTTCACCTTTCTTCACATAGGATCCCTTAGCAACTTTAACGCTTCCCATTTTGAGATGACTTACTTTCGAATAGAGTCTTTCGGCATGCTTAATAATTATGCTGTTGCCCCAATTGTTATCTAAGTTCATCTCCCCGATTGAATTATCAGGTATACCATCGATAATTTCCTGCACTATCCCATCTGATGCAGCCATAACTGCTTGTCCAAAACAGAAATAGTCCCTAATCTCAAATCCATTACGTTCAAACTTCATTCCTGAATCATCCAATATTTCAAAATCCCAGGCGTGGCGCCATTCCTCTCGATGGGTATGTTCACCATGATGAGCCTGCGTTATGGTCCAATCGCCGTTGACAGGAAGGTATACCGGTAGATATGCTGTTGGATCGAAGCGGCTCTGATAATTTTTCTGGTTATATAAATTTTGCTCGGGAGAAAAGTACTGGGCTATAACTAGCTCGGGTTTTTGGGTGTTTCTTTCCCTGAATTTAAGAGCATAAAGAAAAAGCAAGACTACCAGGTTGAATGCCAGGGAATAAACGGGCAAATTTAGTTGAGATAAAAAAGCATTGCCTGATACAATGATAATACTTGTTATGGGGGTCAGTAAGATCACCCACAGAAAAGAATACTTTGAAGAAACTACAAAAAATCCACCTAGTGCAATGGCAGTAAGCACAAAGTTAAACCCGATATAACTGTAATTCAGGTCAGTAATACTAGCACCAATAATTATGTAAAACGCATAGGCTGAAAAATACCCAAGTAGTGAAAGCATAAAAGCGATACGAGAATAAATCAATAAGCCAATGGAAACCAATATGCCTGCAAGCAAGTGATACTGAAAGAAAATAGCAGCTAACGATTTGAAATAGGTTCGTATAGCTTCATGAATGGGCAAATCGTTAAACCAGAAGTACAAATTAACCATTTTTATACCGCCATACCGGTAGATCTCATTCAGCAAAAATGCACCCCTGTCACTGATGTCCAACTCTGTGAACTGACGGGTTGCCAATGTAATCATCCAAATGGATAGTAAAAAGGGCCAACTTAAATAGGGCAATCCATATTTAGCAAAAAAGCCTTCAAGCCATATGGTGAGAAAAAAAGTGAACAGAGCCGCAAAACCAAGAACAAGAAAAAAAGCCGGGCCGGGTTGGTAGAACATACCAAACCCCAGGCCAACCAAAAGACTGTTGAACCCATAATATCCTTGTGACACATAAGCTCTGCGATAACCAACCACTTCTGCAACAATATTGGTTATGATTACCGCAATAAGTCCGCTTATACCGGCTATCCAATCAAAAAAAGTAACCGCAAGCAGTAAAAATGCAAGTGTTTTATTTTTGGAAAAAAACACCTGACTATAGCTGTAGAGGATGCCTTCAAGGAAAAGGATCAGGTTTTTTTCAGCTTTTTGCATTAATTTTAGACTTGTTTAGCGAAGGCATTGTTTGTTCAAAGTTCGAAATTTTTCAAGTGCTCCGGCAGATGTTCCATGTTTTTAAATTCGCTCATGGTTTCATTTCGTCGTATCACATGAGTATTGCCATCAATATCTATGAGCACCACATTAGGTCTTAGGGTAATAAACTGCATCCATTGGGTCATGTTATAGGCTCCAACATGATGGATTACAAAATGGTCACCTTTGTTAAGAAGGGGCATCATGGCACTTTCCCTGATCACGTCAATATTCATACATAAAGGACCGTACATGGTCGTTTCTTCTGTATAGGACGAAAACTCTTGTGCAGGGCTTATTTTGTGTTCATACCAAAATGAGGTAAACAACAAATTGATTCCGATATCTACAATGGTTGTCCGCTTGCCTGTGGATGAACGTTTATTTGAAATAACTGTTCCCAACAAAAAACCAGCCTCATCCACAAGCGCACGTCCAGTTTCGAGTATAAGCAATGGCAGCGAATCCGGTGGATATTCAGCATTTAGCAGTGCTGACGAAATTGCCTCTGCAAAATCCTCAAATGACGGGCTGGTATCAAGTGCCGGCAAATAGGCCCCCTTCAATGTATTGCGCGATGGAAATCCGCCACCCAAATCAATATATTTGATTTCGTGGTTATAACGCCTCCTTAATCCCAACGCGAGGTCTGTGAGCTTAGCTGCAGCTATACCATAGGCTTTGGTGCTTAGCATGTAGGTTCCGATGTGGCAATGCAATCCCACCAAATCCATTTTACCGCTTGCCATAATTTTGTTTAAGGCATCCCAGGCTTGCCCGTTTTCATAATTAAATCCGAAACGGTCCCAAATTGGATATACACCTGTGTCCATATTAACACGAATTGCCACGCGAGGCCTCTTTTCAAGCTTTTCAATCAGTTCGATGATTGTGTAAAGCTCGTCCAGATGGTCTATATGTATTAGCGAATCGTTTTGAATGGCTTTTTCGAGGTCTTCAGCAGTTTTATCAGGGCCATTGAAAATGATATGCTTTCCATCCACCCCGATACTAAGTGCCTTGTCATATTCAAAACCAGAAACCACCTCAGCCCAGGCGCCCTCCTGATGGTAAATGCTGCAAACAGCATCCAAATAATTTGTTTTGTAGGACCATGCGAACTGCATCTTTGGGTAGCGCATGCTAAAAGCCTTATGAGCCCTGCGAAAGGTATTGCGGATTGTTTTTTCCGAAAGGACAAATAGCGGAGAGCCATATTCTGACAGCAACTCTTTCACCGCAACCCCATCAATGTGTGTTAAAGGCTTGTTTTCGGATTTGCTTCCGAATTTATTCGGCATTTCACCTTCCATCCGTTTAATGAGCGGACGTTCATACCTTAATTTTTCCATAATTTATTTCATTTTTCAATTTTTAACCATTGTTTGTAACTTCATTTTGACAATACACTAAAGCTCACCCTCAGTTGAAATGGTTTGAAACTCTTGAATGTCCACAATCATATCCCATGCATAACGGACAAACATGCTGCCAACCTTATATTCCTTCATTGGATCTACTTTTAGCCCAAGCGCCAGATTAACGAGTGCTTCAGGAATATTTTGCCCCACGCCAACAGCCAGATATACCCATGCCGGTAGCCGGGGGTTTATTTCAAGCAAATAAAACTCCCCTTTCTTATCTTTCATCAATTCCAGCTCAAACCCACCACGCCATTTGGTTTGACTAATAAAACTATTGGTTAATTCAAGGATTCTCTTATCGGAAATGGACACCCCTCCCCAGGCCTTGCCCTTATCCGTTATGTATTGCTTTCGCATGGGTACCAATGCAATCGTATTTCCCCGTCCATCACCCAAACCAGTTACGTTGAATTCGGTACCATGTACAAATTCCTGTATGATCACAGGCGCTCCCCATTTTGCAACAATACGATGATAATATGATTTGATCTGATCAATATTATAGGCCACATAGGCATCATAATACTTGCCTTTTATCAATACGGGATAGTCAAAAGATTTGCTAATGTTGCTAAGTTCAGCAATCTCATGATATGCCTTGCTTTTTGGAACGCGTATACCATACTTTTCTCCAAAATCATTCAGGTTTACTTTATGGCGTTCCTCAAACTGCTCAAGTGTTGGTAAAAACATGGCTATCCCCATCTCAAGTAACCTCTTTTCTAGCCTGATAAAAGGATATAGCTCTGCGTCAAAATTTGGAATAATTACATCCAGTTTTTCCTTTTCATTAATGTACAGCAACCTCTCCAAAATGCTATCAGTACCTGATGAAGGATAAGGTATCTGATAGGTTTTATCTACCAGATCATGCATAAATATGCCTGGTTCAAGCGATTCGTATGCAAGTCCGATGATTCTGCAGTTGAAGGAAGATGCTTCACGCAGACCCCTGATCACGGGGACCCCCGGACCGGGACTATCAATGGCATTCAAGCCCGAAACTGCAATGGTCAGTTGTTTCTTATTATTCATCATCCAGCAGGGTATAGTTTCGCAACAATCCCATAAAATCTTCAAAATCCTTTTCGAAGGCTGATGGTTCTACATTATACTTTTGTGTTATCTGAAGCGAAATTTTCTCCTGGCCTAAGCCTTCTTTTAAGAAAGAAATGATTTCTGCACCCATCGGGTTAACGGTAAAAGACTCTCCAGTGTCAGGGTTGAATATCAGTCCTGAAGCACTTACAGCAATATTACTTCTGATTTTCATTTAATAAAAAATATTTAATCAATGATGAATTTCCCATGACTCAGTTGCTTATGTGTGTCGTGAATATAGAAGGTGTATGTACCTGAAGGATATCCTGCAACTGAGATTTTGATTTGATTCTTTTTTAGATCTATTGGCTTTGCTAACATATGTTGTCCATTGAAATTGACCAGCGTAAGTTCAGCATGCTGCACATCTGGTGGGAGGTTATATGTAATTGTGATGTGATCTGAGGCTGGATTGGGATAAGATTTTTGAGCCTTTTTGTGAGGCAATTGCATGTTCTCATCTACCGAAACCAAACTTCCGGGTAAATTATAAATCCATGTTTGGATGGTGTAGGGAAACACCGAATAGTCAAACACATAAGCAAGCAATTTGGTGCCCAGACCCTGATCCTGTAATATATTCACAAGAGCACAACCGGGGATTGTAAGTAATACGGTTCCATCTTCCTGAATAATCTTAGTTGTATAGGTATAATACTCGTTATCAGTATCGTAATTGTAATAGATATAAGCCAATGACAAACTATTATTGTTCGTAAAAAGATTCTCAGTAACATATTTGATATCATAGAGATAATGGTTGGACGGAACAGACAGAATTATGGTTTTCCATAAGGAGTGGTTGGTGTTGTAGATCCGACATTGGTTGTTGGTGACGTCCATGACGAAAAACTTGTACCCTGATGTTGCAAGTTTGGTGAAAGTGCCACTGTAATTGTATGACTGTTCAAGATTGATTTGTCCGAAGATTGAAAGGCCAAAAAAGATCAGCAAAACAGCAAGTTTTATTTTGTTTGTCATAATCCAGGTTCAAATATTTGATTCAGCAAAACTAAGGTGTATTAAACGATTTAAGTTTACAATATTTGTGCTTGAATTGTATAAGATTTTAAGATTTGATCAGTTTTGATAATCTTTAGCATAAGTTTGCCACAGCATTAAAAAAACTGCGATGAAAAGGCGCTCGGCACTTGCTGATATACTCAAAGGCATAGCTGTGGTCAGGATGATACTGGTGCATCTAACTGACGTTTTTCTGGTTCCTGAAATAGCTGAAAGCCAGATGATGAAGTTATTATTATTATTGGCCGGGCCTCCCGGAGCAGCCCTGTTCATGATGATCATGGGTTACTTTGCTGCTCAATCATCCATAGGCTTAGTGAGTTCATTTTATAGGGGAATAAAGTTGATAGGATGGGGGCTGATGCTGAATATTGGACTTAATTTTCATTTACTTGTCAGGATTTATTCAGGTCAAATTGACCTGAACCCACTACCCTATATTTTTGGGGTTGACATCCTCTTTCTGGCAGGGTTGAGCTATATCATAATAGCTTTATTTAAAAAAATTGTTCCGAACAATTTGCTGTTTTGGGTAGTCCTTTACATTGTTTTTGCCGGTTTGGTCAATGTACTTGTATCGAATCAAGGTGAATTAGGGTGGTGGATCTATATACAAGCATACTTCTATAGCTCTGCAGGATGGTCCTATTTTGCTGTTTTTCCATGGGCTGCCTATCCGGTAGCCGGTTATTTATTCTATTTGCTAAATAGCCGATATCAAATTTCATCATTTGGCCGAAAAGGACTATTGTATCTGGCTGTGGCATTATTTATCTTAGTTGCCATACCATTCGCTTATGGCTTCTCGGTTGTGAAAGATTATGACTCCTACTATCAGCATGGACTTTGGTTTTCTTTATGGTTGATAGGTTTAACGGCTTTTTGGTCAGTACTAATCAACCTGCTGGTAGCCGGCAAGGAGAGCACTCGATTCTTTTCCTGGCTTCAATGGGTTGGCCAACGGGTTACAAACTTTTATGTGATTCAATGGCTATTGATCGGAAATATTGGCACTGCATTATACAAATCCCAGCCTGGCTGGAGCCTTATATTATGGTTTGCACTTATCCTGTTTCTCAGCAGCGTTTTAACCTTTTTATGGAATGATTCTAAAAACAGATTCAAACTCAGTTCATGAAGAAATTTGATGCATATAGGCTGTTCGATACTTTGCCGGATTTTTTTTAAACTCACTAACAGATATGCCGGTTATTTCCCTAAACTGAGAAGAAAGGTATTGCACACTGCTGTATCCCATCATGAAAGCAATTTCACTTAAAGTGACATCCTCAATTTGAATAAGTTCCATGGCTTTGGCAATCCGCTGCCTTATGATGAACTTCTCCAGGGTGATGTGTTCATGTTTTGAAAAAACAGAGGATAAGTGTTGATAGCTCTTGTTAAATCGGCCAACTAAAAAATCAGAATTACGCACCATTGCATTGTAGGTTGAATGGTGAACCAGCTCAATCACAGTCCGTTTGATTTCCTCCACCAACTCCGTTTCCTTGTCCTCAACCACCACAAAACCAATGGACTGTATAAAACTTTCTACATCTCTCCTATTATACTCGTGGCCATTATATCCTACCACAATATCCCCCAACTCAGCCTTGACCAGTTGCATACCGGCACGCTCCAATTCCAGTTGAATCAACCTGATGCAACACTCGCAATTCATATTACCAAGTTTGAACCTTTGTTTCACCGGCTTTTTCATTACAATGTGGTTGTTTCAGTTTTGGGCTTTTTGCTCCACCAAAATTGCAAAATAAAATCGGAACATGATACTCATACCCACAATCGTTAAAAAGTGGTTAAAATCTACCGTTAACTGATTTGGGTCAACAACAGTTTTATAAAACTTTTACCTTTGGCATCATAATTTTTTACATATGGTTAATTTCTATTAATCATTGATCAATTACAAACATAATTTGTTTGACCTACACAATATTGTGAATTTACATTTATGAAAAAATACCTTAAACGAATTATCGGTTCATTGCTCTTTCTGCTGGTTATTCTTTTCTTAATTGCAAACAGAATGGGCTATTTCAGCACACAACAAGCCCGCCCTGAATTGGTCAGTGGGAGGGCTGGTGGCGCTTTACCCGTCAAAGTAGTTGTGATTGAACCGAAACCTCTGACCGATATTATTGTTGCAGCAGGATCTGTTTTACCTGACGAACAGGTTGAGCTAAGTGCCGAAGCTTCAGGTCGCATTGTAGGGATACACTTTACTGAGGGCGAAAAGGTTAACAAAGGCGATTTGCTTATCACAGTAAACAATGCTGACCTGCTGGCTCAGATTGAGCGCAACAAGCACCAGGTTCGGTTGGCCGAAGAAAGAGAACAACGCCAGCGCAGCCTGCTCGAAAGACAAGGAATTAGCCAACAGTCATATGATCAGGTTTTTACAGAATTAAGCACTTTAAAGGCGGAAGAAGCCTTACTTCAGGCACAACTGGAAAAAACAATTATAAGAGCACCTTTCAGCGGCATTTTGGGATTACGTCATGTGAGTGAAGGAAGCTATATATCACCGGGCATGCCCATTGTACGTTTAGCTAAAACTGAACCGGTAAAAATTGATTTTAGTGTTCCTGAACGCTTTGCCGGATATCTGAAAAAAGACGGCAAAATCAACTTCAGTGTTGATAATAAACCGGGAATTTTTGAAGCCACCATTATTGCTATAGAACCTGTTGTAGACCAACGCACTCGTTCAGTTCTTGCCCGGGCGACATATCCCAACCATGGAAACTATATCATTCCGGGATCATACGCCAGGGTTGAGATTTTATTGGAAAGTTTGGATGATGCATTGCAAATACCTGCACAGGCATTAGTGCCCGAAATGGGATCAAATAAAGTTTATTTGTATAAAAACGGGCAAGCCATACCGGTAGAAGTTAGCACCGGATTGCGTACGTCTTCACATATTCAAATTGTAAATGGACTGAGCCAGGGTGATACTGTGATCACCACCGGCATTCTTCAGATGCGTCACGGTTTACCGGTAAACATAAATGAAATTTTGCCATTATGAGCCTGTCATCATTAAGCATAAACAGGCCGGTTCTGGCTACAGTAATGTCAATCCTAATCATTCTATTTGGAATAATCGGAATGACATCATTGGGTGTACGTGAGTTCCCCAGTGTGGATCCGCCCATTATCACTGTGAGCACAAATTACACCGGTGCCAATGCCGATGTGATCGAGTCGCAAATAACTGAACCACTGGAAGAATCCATAAATGGGATAGAAGGAATACGCACACTGACTTCTGTTAGCCGTGATGGCAGAAGCACCATCACCGTTGAATTCGATCTGAACATCGATATGGAGGCTGCAGCCAATGATGTGCGTGACCGGGTATCGCGTAGCCTATGGAATTTACCGCCAGATGCAGACCCGCCCATCGTTTCCAAGGCTGATGCTGATGCCTCACCCATTATCTTTTTAAACATACGTAGTGAGCAGCGCAACCTGCTTGAGCTTACCGAAATTGCCGAAAGAACTTTTAAGGAAAGTTTGCAAACCATTCCGGGAGTAAGTTCCATCTCAGTATGGGGTTCCAAGCGCTATTCCATGCGGTTATGGATGGATCCGGGTCGTTTGGCAGCGTTTAACCTAAGCCCATTGGATGTGAGGAATGCACTGTTACGCGAAAATCTTGAGCTCCCGGCCGGCACCATTGAGGGCAATACCATTGAATTGACTGTGAGAACGCTGAGCAGACTTGAAACACCTGAAGACTTCAATAACCTGATTATCACTGAAAGCACCTCCGGAATCGTACGCTTCAAAGATATTGGCTTTGCTGAGCTGGCACCCCTAAATGAACGCACATTACTTCGTCGTGATGGTGTACCTATGGTCGGCAACGCCATTACACCGCTACCAGGCTCAAACCATATTGAGATCGCCGACGAGTTCTACCGCCGCCTTGAACAAATACAAAAAGACCTACCGGACGACATCGAGCTTGGAATAGGTTTTGACCAGACTGATTATATCAGAGCGTCTATCAGCGAAGTGGAACAAACCATATACCTGGCTTTTGTGCTTGTGGTGCTTGTTATTTTCTTCTTCTTGCGTGATTGGCGCACAACGATCATTCCTGTAATTGTGATCCCTATTGCCCTCATCGGCTCCTTTTTCATTATGTACATCGCCAACTTTTCAATCAATGTCCTTACCATGCTTGGACTTGTCCTTGCTATTGGACTGGTTGTGGATGACGCTATTGTGGTTATAGAAAATATCTATGCTAAAATTGAGAAAGGAATGAATCCTTTACAGGCAGGTATAAAAGGATCTGCAGAGATATTCTTTGCAATCATTGCTACTACTATTGCCCTGGCAACAGTATTTTTACCTGTCATTTTTCTTCAAGGTATCACAGGTCGACTTTTCCGTGAATTCGGAGTCGTACTGGCCGGGGCCGTGATGATCTCATCCTTCGTAGCTTTGACGTTGACACCCATGCTGTCGACCCGGATATTAAAAAGGCGCGAAAAACACAATTGGCTGCATGCCAAGACGGAACCATTCTTCGTGAAACTTAACGCCTGGTACGCTAGCAGCCTGGCGGTATTCCTTAAAAAGAAATGGCTTGCTTTCGTTGTGATTGGTATCTCGGCCTTATTTATTTTTGGCCTTGGACGCGAATTACAAACTGAACTGGCACCACTCGAAGACAGGTCCGGCATGATGGTTCGTGGTTTGGCTCCTGAAGGTAGTACCTATGAATTCATGGAAGACTATGTGAAAGAGTATATTGATCTGGTTCAGGATGAAATTCCCGAGATTTATTCCCTAATCACAATCACATCCCCAGGCTTTGGAGCGGGAAGTTCCGTGAATTCTATGTTTTCACGCATTCGCCTGGTTGATCCGGATCAGCGAAAAAGAAGCCAGCAGCAAATTGCTGATCATCTATCAGGTAAATTGCAAGAGCTTTCAGCAGTGCGCACTTTTGTTGTACAGGATCAATCAATCGGCGTTCAGCGTGGCGGATTGCCAGTACAATATGTTGTGCAAGCTGCAAATCTGGATAATTTAAAGGAAGTGCTTCCTACTTTTATGGCAGAAGTTTACCAAAGTGATGCTTTTCAGTTCGCTGATCTGAACTTAAGGTTTAACAAACCTGAGTTACAGATTACCATCAATCGTGAAAAAGCACGTATGCTTGGTGTGTCTGCCATGGATATTGCACAAACAATACAGTTTGCTATGAGCGGTACCCGTTTTGGATATTATGTCATGGACGGGAAACAATACCAGGTAATTGGCCAATTGGAACGTGCTCATCGAAATGCACCGATCGACCTTCAATCGCTGCATGTAAAAAACAATCAGGGTGAAATGATCATGCTTAGCAACCTGATTACTTTGGAGGAAACAGTTAACCCTCCTCAGCTATACAGATATAACCGTTATGTGTCGGCAACCATTTCGGCAAATCCAGCGCCGGGCAAAACCATTGGTGATGGCATCAATGAAATGAACCGTATCGCCGGCATTGTGCTTGATGATACCTTTTCAACATCGCTTGCCGGTGCTTCCAAAGATTTTGAGGAAAGCAGCAGCAGCCTGATATTTGCTTTTGTTCTGGCAATTATTTTGATCTACCTTGTTTTATCTGCCCAATTTGAAAGCTTCCGCGATCCGCTTGTTATCATGTTTACTGTGCCTTTGGCTTTGGCAGGAGCAGTGATCACACTTTGGTATTTTGGTAAAACCTTAAATATCTTCAGCCAGATTGGAATTATAATGCTAATAGGCCTGGTTTCAAAAAATGGAATTCTGATCGTTGAGTTTGCTAACCAGCGCAAAGCTGCAGGACTCGCCAAACTGGAAGCCATACACAATGCTGCTGTAGCTCGTTTCAGGCCTATCCTCATGACCAGTCTGTCAACCATCCTTGGTGCAGTTCCCATTGCGCTGGCCCTCGGGGCCGGTTCCGAAAGCCGTGTCTCTATGGGTACCGCCATTATTGGAGGGCTGACTTTTGCCACCATTCTTACCTTGTATGTGATACCTGCAATGTACGCTTACATCTCTGAAAAATCAAAGGACGTATCCAATGTTTCAGATTTGCTTAGCGAACAGGAATCACAACCTCAAACACAAGATTTGAATCTATGAAGAATATCAGATTTATAGGCTTTTTATCCGTTATCTATTTGCTCACCACAGCCATTCATGCACAGGGTGTGCTAACCGCTGAAAGAGCCATACTTATTGGTTTGGAAAACAATTTTTCAATCAGGCTTGTGCGTCAGGATGCCCGTATTGCAGAAAATAATGTTAAGATGGGTATTGCCAACTTCCTGCCAACCATTGATGTTACCGCTAACCAAAACTATAGCATTAACGATTCACGCCAGGAATTTCTAACAGGTCAAACTAATGATGTGTCCGGAGCAAAGTCAGATGCTTTCAGTACAAGTGCCCAGCTCAATTGGACATTATTTGACGGCATGCGAATGTTTGTGAATTATGACATGGTAAAAGAGTTTGAACAGAAAAGTGAGCTCCTGGTACTGCTTACTGTTGAACAAACAGTAAACAGTATCCTGATCAATTATTTCAACCTGATCCATCTGAAGCAGCAACTGCAGGTGGTTGAACA
The DNA here is from genome assembly GCA_937926515.1 of uncultured Bacteroidales bacterium. Taxonomy (GTDB): domain Bacteria; phylum Bacteroidota; class Bacteroidia; order Bacteroidales; family F082; genus CALAZZ01. The sequence goes on from CALAZZ010000024.1 coordinate 32,071, forward strand.
AACCATTGCCGTTGACCTTGAGCGCAGGCAACTGGCACATGATATGCTTGATATTGGTGCCGGATCACGACTGGAGCTTTTGCAGGCCGAAGTTGATTTAAATTCAGATAGCGCTTTATTCATGCAGATCACAGACCAAATTGTACAGGCAAAAATCAATCTGAACCATTTATTGGCCCGTCAGGCTGATGTGCAATTTGAGGTACCCGAATCGTTTGAGGTGGATCGCCTTCTCGTTAAGCAGTTGCTTGAGGAAAAAATGCTCAGCCAAAACACATCCCTGCAGTTGAGCTTGCAGGATGAAACCCTTGCGCAATTGACCCTTCGTGAAATACGTGGACGACATGCTCCCAGTATAGGGTTTAATCTGGGATATAGTTTTACTGATCAAAGCTCAGAATCTGGTTTTTTACAATCAAATAGATCATCAGGATTTACCTATGGTATAAACGCAAACCTGAAATTGCTTGACGGGCTTAATACCAGGCGTGAGCGTCAGAATGCCAGTATTTTAATTGAATCGAGCCGTATCCGAACAGAATCGCTTATCAATGAATTGAAGGCCGAACTGGAATTATATTACAGCAGTTATCTCAATAAATTACGCCTGATAACCATGGAGTCGCAAAACCTTCGGGCAGCTGCAGAAAACCTTGATATTGCCACTGAAAGATTTCGATTGGGAGATTTATCAGGCATTGAGTTTCGCGAAGCTCAACGCAATTTTATGTCAGCCGAAGCACGATTGCTTACTGTGAAACTTGAAGCAAAAATCACTGAGATAAATCTGTTGCAACTAGCAGGTGAGCTACCTCTTGAATTTTGAACTACTTTTTGACTTAGCTTGAATCATGAAGCAGGTGTAAGTCTGGTGTAAGATTTTAATAAAGCTGATTTCAATACCTGTTATTTCTTAAAAGTTTTCATCTTTTATCCAGCAACTTAGCTTTAAATTTCGTTTTTTTGCAGTTCATTTGAAACCATAATATTAGCGTGAAAAGAACTGAAATTAAACATGCCCTGCAAATGCAGGAATCTGAAATTGAGATCAATGTAAAGGGTTGGGTACGTACCAAACGAGGAAGTAAGAACGTGGCTTTCATCGCCCTAAATGACGGATCCACTATTCATAACCTTCAATTGGTTGTAGATTTGGAAAAAATTCCTGAGTCGGCCCTGGCAAATATTCACACAGGCGCTGCTATTTCAGCTATCGGAATATTGGTGCCATCAACAGGCTCAGGCCAAAAAGTAGAGTTGAATGTGCACCAAATTACACTTCTTGGAGCCGCCAGCCCTGATGAGTACCCTTTGCAACCAAAAAAGCATTCGCTTGAATTTCTCAGGGAAAAAGCACATCTGCGCTATCGTACCAATACCTTTGGTGCTATCGCCCGTTTAAGACATGCCATGACTTTTGCCATTCATAATTTTTTCAATGAACGCGGTTTCTACAACATACACTCCCCCATTATCACAGGTTCTGATGCTGAAGGAGCCGGCGAAATGTTTCATGTGACCACCCTGAACCTTGAAAACATTCCTCGAACACCTGAAGGTAAGGTTGACTTCAAACAGGATTTTTTTGGTAAAGAAGCCAACCTCACAGTTTCTGGACAACTCGAAGCAGAGTTGGCAGCCCTTGCCCTGTCAAAAGTATATACCTTCGGACCTACTTTCAGGGCAGAGAATTCAAATACATCCAGGCATCTGGCTGAATTCTGGATGATAGAACCTGAAGTGGCTTTTTTCGATATCACTGATGATATGGACCTAGCCGAGGAGATGCTCAAATACCTCATTGATTATGCCATTGAACAATGCCCTGATGACCTGGCATTCCTGAGCAAAAGGCAACAGGATGAAGAAAAAAACAAGAAAGCCGAAGAGCGATCCATGGAATTGCTGGAAAAGCTGAACTTTGTACGCACCCAACCCTTTGAACGGATATCATATACGCAGGCCATTGACATTTTGCGAAATTCCAATTACAACAAAAAAGGTAAATTCCAATATCCAATCGAAAAATGGGGTGCCGATCTGCAATCGGAGCATGAACGCTACCTCGTTGAAAAGCACTTCCAGAAACCAGTCATCATAACTGACTATCCCAGGGAGATCAAGGCTTTTTACATGAAACAAAATGATGATGGCAAAACCGTGCGGGCTATGGACGTCCTGTTTCCTGGCATTGGTGAGATCATAGGCGGATCGCAGCGTGAGGAAGAATATGAAAAACTACTGAATCGAATTAAAGAAATGGATATCCCCATGGAATCCATGTGGTGGTATCTCGAAACACGAAAATTCGGCACCGTACCTCATGCCGGTTTTGGGCTTGGTTTTGAGCGCCTGATGCTTTTCATCACCGGCATGGGCAATATCAGAGATGTGATTCCTTTCCCCCGAACGCCATTAAACCTGGAATTCTGATCCTGATAGCAGCTGAAATTTACTTTGAATAGATATAGATTGAAGGCATGTCAGGTAAGTATTCACTTGCATCGTTACAATCAACTTATAAACAGGTTTATTCTCATAAATTCTTGATTTTAATTTAGCTAGAATTTAATGTTTAACCCAGTGCCGGGCGACTGTTAATTAAAGTTGAAAAGCTTCAATCAAAATAAATTCCGGTTTTCATTTTTATTGTAAATTCGTGATTGCAATAAGGCCATTCGCAATGGTTATGCGTCATGAAACATCTTTTTGATCTTAAGCTAATATGTTAAACCAGCGTCTTCAACAAAAACTGCTTCAGAAGCTGTCGCCACAGCAAATTTTGCTGATGAAACTGCTTCAGATACCTACAGTTGCGCTGGAACAGCGGATTAAACAAGAAATAGAAGAAAATCCGGCGCTCGAAATTGAAGACGGGGCCGAAAATGAAGCTGAAAGCCCTAATGAAGATTCAGCTCCAAGTGAAAATGATGATGAATATGATGATCAGGAACAGGAATATGATAGCACAGATGATGAATTTGGACTTGATGATTACCTTGAAGATGATGACATACCCGACTACAGGTTAAATGCAAACAATCGCAGCGCTGATGATTATGATCATCAGGAGATTCCCTTTTCAACCGGCATAAGTTTTCACGAAAGCTTGATTCAACAGCTCGGCTATCGCCAGCTGGATGAACAACAGTATAAGATTGGACTCTATATCATTGGAAACATAGATGATTCAGGCTACTTAAACCGTCAGCTTGAAGCTATGGCTGATGATTTACTGTTTTCGGTAAATATCAAAACGAACAAGCACGAACTGAACGAAATATTAGAAATTATTCAGGATTTCGATCCTCCCGGTGTGGGTGCTCGCAACCTACAGGAATGCTTGCTTCTTCAACTTCAGCGTAAACAGAGTGAAAACCCTGATGTTGATTACAGCCTTGCCATTACAATTGTCGATCGCTTTTTCAATGAATTCACAAAAAAGCACTATAATAAAATCATAAAGCGGGCCGAAATAAGCGAAGATAGCCTGAAAGTGGCCCTTGATGAAATTCTGAAGCTCAATCCAAAACCAGGAAACACTATTAGTGAAACAAATAAGATCGTACAGTATGTCATGCCTGACTTCATTATTCAAAATAATGATGGTGAGTTGGAACTTACACTGAGCAGCCGTAATGCCCCTGAGCTTCGGATAAGCAAATCATATACAGAAATGCTGGAGATCTATGCAGAAAACAAAAAGAACAGAAGCAATAAAGAAGCCCTCATGTTCGTGAAGCAAAAGATTGACTCTGCCAAATGGTTTATTGATGCAATCAGGCAAAGGCAAAACACACTGTACATCACCATGCATGCCATTATGGATTACCAGAAAGAATATTTTCTGACTGGAGATGAAACACGTCTTAAACCTATGATACTTAAAGATATAGCCGAAATTGTAAGCCTGGATATATCTACCATTTCGCGTGTTGCCAACAGCAAATATGTTCAAACACCTTTTGGGACCTTCTTACTTAAAAGCTTCTTCAGCGAATCCATGCAAACAGATGATGGTGAAGAAGTCTCTACTCGTGAAATAAAGAAGATACTTAGTGATTGTATAGATGCCGAAAAAAAATCCAAACCTCTGACCGACGAACAACTTACCAATATACTAAAGGATAAGGGATACAATATTGCTCGTAGAACAGTGGCCAAATACCGTGAACAATTAAATATACCAGTGGCCCGCTTGCGCAAGGAACTCTAGTCTACCTATGAAATTACAATCTGCCGAAATATTAATGGCTAAAGTGGTTTCAGCCCTTTTTCATCCATTGCTTATACCAACCTACTTCTATGTGTTATTGATTTCTCAATTTAATATCGCAGCCCTACAAATACCACATGAAATGATATGGCCTTTGGCAGGGTTAATCATCATTACAACCTTTGGATTGCCTACAGCCATATTCATGTTATTACTTCGGCTGAAGATGATCAGTTCACTGACCATGCCAACACGTCAGGAAAGGATTTTTCCTATACTGCTGACATCCATATTCTTCTATTTAACATACTTTCTTATCAAACAATTGGATGTAGCCCCTTTATTTTATTTCTATATGTTGGGAGCAGCCTTACTGACAGTAATCTGTTTTGCTATAAATTATTCCTATAAAATAAGCCTACATACAACCGCAGCAGGCGCAATCACAGGATCGGTAGCCGGTTTGTCATTCCTGATGCAGACCAATATGCTGTTAGCACTATTAATATGTGTCCTGTTAGCAGGGTTGGTTGCTACTGCCAGATTGCTGCTCGATGCACACAAAACACACGAGATCTATGCAGGTATTTTAACAGGCTTACTCTTTATGCTTTTGCTATTCTATTTTATGCTGTGAATTAGTACGAGCTAATGGTGATTCCAAGAGAAAAAGGAGTCAGCTCAGGCCCAAGGTCTCGCTCGAAGATGGCAGGGATTTGGTAATAACCAAATATATTGATCCATTTATATCCCAGACGTAAGGTTGGACCGAAGGTATATTTCTCAAGCTGATTGATATCCTTAATCTTAATTTTTACATTGGATCCACCTTCTTCAAGCTGACCAATGAACTTGGACTTGCTGTCAATCTCAATACCCAGTTTAAACCCTACACCAACCTTCCACTTATTATCAAATCGAAAGCGGAATTCCATCGGAAAATCAAGGTATACCAGGTTGATCTTACTGCGTTTGTAATCGTGCTCAATCAAAGAGAACGAAATGGTGTCGGCCTGCCAGTCATCAATCTGATTATCGGAAAAAAGATTGTGGGTCCTTATTCCTGTTCCCAATGAAAAGGTATGTGGGCTTTCCCCCAAAGAAAAATTATAGGTAGCAAACACATTAAAACCCTGACTAATTGTCCGGGTGCTCATCTCATTCGGTTGATTCATCCATATGTCAGTAAACAAATCAAATCCTACTGTGACTTTTCTGCTTGTTTTATCTGTGAAAACCTGGGCTTGCACAATCCCCAGTAACATCATTGCAGCGATAAACAGGACTGTTTTTTTCATATAAGTATTGTTTATTTTCTTTCTTTCAGTAAGTTAATTGTCTTTATCAACGTTGCAAAGGTATGAATTATCATACGTTGCCTAAAATTTTTCATATTCCATTTGGCTTTACAGATTGGCCAACCAATTGCTGCATCAATTGTTGCATGCTTTTGCTATTCCATTTGGCTACACCTGTTTTTCGGATAACAACCTGTCCCTGAGGCGAAATAACATAAGTTACAGGAATACTGTTTGAAGCAAAATCATGAGGCACCCCACCACGCCGCACATAAACCGGCATATCCATTTTGCGTTGTTCCATAAAATGGCGAATGCGCTCCGGAGATTCATCTGAAACAAGTACAAATGCTGCCTGATCACCGAAATCATTATACAAATCCTGTATATCTGGCATTTCAGCTATACAAGGTGCACACCAGGTAGCCCAGAAATTCAGGAAAACAGCTTGACCTCTAAATTGGGAAAATGGCACAGAATTACCATTCAAATCGAATATCACCCAATCGTATGTTGATGGCTCAAGCACCGTTTGATTCTCCTCTGAAATGGTTTTTGGGCTGAATGCAATTACCCTTGAAGCTGCTATACGTATGGCTTTTCGTGAAGCCGGAATCAGCATGGCAATAAGAAGCAGGATGAAAAGAAGGTCCGTTAATTTACTAAACCAGGACTTTTTATCCCAATATTCATTCCAGCGTTTCCTGATGTATTTGATCATAAGATATGTATTACAAAAAAAATCCTATTGCTATGATTACTTTGTCAGAATTCCACCTTGAATGTCATCCAAAAAAACCCTGCAGCTGTCTTCTATACTTTGTTTTACAGATATAAATTCAATATCAATCCTCTGTTTTAATTTTTCAGCAGAATAATAATAGCGCTTTGTCGAGGTGCGAGCAGTTTCTCTTGTAATGGCAGATTTTCCACCTGTTAGCCTGGCTTTTATCATAAATAATCGCCAAGCAATTTCAGCCATAAATGGTGTTACAGGAATTGTTGGAGGTTTCCTTCTCAAGTTCCCTGCAATCCAAATAAACACCTGCCTGTAGCTTTGGTTTTCTGATGTAATGACAAATCGCTCGCCAAAATGATCACCTTCCATTAATAGAATCATAGCTCGAACCACATCGCGTACATCCACAAAGCTATTGACACCAGTGGTATAGAACGGAAAACCCTTCCATACCACTTTAATCAATTCAGTACTTCCACCTTGCCAGTTGCCAGCACCAAAAATGATGGAAGGGTTGACAATAACAGCATTCAACCCTTCGGCCATGCCACGCCAAACCTCTTTTTCGGCACCATATTTTGACTTGGCATAAATTGAGTTCCTTTTAGAGTTTTTCCACAACGACTCCTCATTGATATATTGATCAGATGAAGACCGGCCCAAGGCTGCGACCGAACTTACATGGCAAAATTTCTTAACCCCTGCATCAAGGCTGGCATTCACCATATTGGCTGTGCCCTCAATATTTACCTTAAGCATCTGCTTGCGCGATGATGGATGAAACGACACCATAGCCCCACAGTGATAAACCTCATCAATATGCAATAATGCCCTATCAAGTGAGAAGATATCAAGCAGATCAGCATTAACCCATTCAATCCGGGGCAATTCAGACTCTTTTCCAGCCCTGCGAAACACCTTCTCCACCAGAGCCAGGGATGAGCCTTTTCGTTTCATGGCACGTACTTGCTTGCCTGCATCAGTAAGCTTTTGCAATAAATGCGCCCCAACCAGGCCTGTAGCACCTGTAACAAGAATCATGGGCGCAAAGTTAAACTAAAAGTGAGGATGCATGACATTTCCAACGCTCCAAATAAAAGGCATCCAATGGGTGAGCCTAATAGTCATTTATTAGATATTTATCTATATATTAATCATTTAGATTTCAAAAAATCATGAATCTTAAATCATGTTAACAAAATACCCAAAATCTTGAAGCTTCAATGAGCAGCACGTTTTACTTAGGTGAAGAACCTATTTATCACGATAGCTATCACAGTCCAATAGATCACAGAATAATAATCCTGTTTTGGCGATTAAGATCTGCCTTAATTATGTTGCTGTTGCAATAAAGCAAATTAAGAGCAGTGCCTAATTCCCGATTCGGGCTTTAGCCTTATCTTTGCACACTGATTTTTACTGAAAACTAAACCATGAAATTTAACAATTTTGTTGAAGAGCTTGAGTGGCGGGGCATGATTCAGGACAAGACGCCAGGAATTGAAAAACAACTTGCCGGTGAAATGACCACTGCCTATGTTGGGATTGACCCAACAGCTGATTCATTACATATTGGCCACCTTGTTGGCATCATGATGTTAAAGCATCTGCAACTTTCAGGACATAAGCCCATTGCATTGGTGGGAGGTGCCACAGGTATGATCGGAGATCCGTCAGGTAAATCGCAGGAGCGAAACCTTCTCAGTGAAGATGATCTGCGCCATAATCAGCAAGCCATTAAAAAACAGCTGGAAAAATTCCTTGATTTCAGTGCAGCCACACCAAACAAGGCAGAGATCGTGAATAATTACGATTGGATGAAAGATTATACCTTTCTGGCATTCATACGCGATATAGGCAAGCACCTCACAGTGAATTATATGATGTCAAAAGACTCCGTAAAGAAACGCCTTGACCCCGAAAGCGGAAGTGGTATGTCCTTCACAGAGTTTACCTATCAACTGGTACAGGGTTATGATTTTCTTTGGTTATATCAGCATATGAACTGTAAGTTGCAAATGGGTGGATCAGACCAATGGGGCAATATTGTAACCGGAACTGAGCTTATTCGTCGAAAGCTTGGGGCAAGTGAAACAGCATATGCGCTCACCTGCCCCCTTATCACCAAAGCTGATGGTAGTAAGTTTGGTAAAACAGAAAGTGGTAATATCTGGCTTGATCCAGACAGGACCTCGCCTTATGCTTTTTATCAGTTCTGGCTCAATTGTTCAGATGAGGATGCATCCAGGTATATCAAAATATTCACCCTCTTAAGTCGTGCAGAGATTGAATCACTCATTGCTGAGCATAAGCAGGCACCCCATCAAAGACTACTTCAGAAAACACTTGCCCAGAATGTTACATCAAGGGTGCATTCCCAGGAAGCACTTCAGCAAGCGGAAGAAGCCTCTCAAATTCTGTTTGGAAAAGGCACAACTGCAACATTACATAGACTTGATGAAAAAACTTTGCTTAGCGTATTTGAGGGTGTACCTCAGCATGATATTGATCTGAATATCCTTAACGAAAATGTTGAAATCACCGAATTTTTGACTACCCATACCGGAATTTTCAACTCTAAAGGAGAAGCTAGACGCATGCTGAAGGATAATGGGGTTTCTATAAACAAACAGAAAGTCACGGAAGAAAATACCATTGGCAAAGCAGACTTGCTCAATGGGAAATACATTTTGGCACAAAAAGGAAAGAAAAACTATTTTCTTGTTGTAGGTAAATAAATCCTTCCTTATAAAAACTGATTTATTGAACACCCTGCGAAACACATTCGAATATGTGCTTTTTTTTCTAACATTGTTAAATGAATAAACAGCGGCAATATTATTACATACTTTTTCCGTTGTTAAGTGCCTTATTGCTTTTTTTTGCCTGGCCTCCCAATGGTCTCCCTTATCTGGTATTTATAGCATTTGTGCCTTTGTTGGTACTTGATGAGTACACTGATTCATCTCCGATGCGACTATTCTGGTCATACTATCTCGCCTTTTTTGTATTTCACTTGTTTGCCGCCTGGTGGATGTACAGCTCTACCATCATAGGCAGTTTGCTGGCCCATATGTTTAATGCGCTCTATATGTCCCTGGTGATGCTGGCAACACAAAGAATTAAACAAAAATGGGGATCATTTACTTCCATTCTTTTGGTCTTTCCTGCCTTTTGGTTAACTATGGAGTTTGTTCATTTTTACTGGGAGCTTTCATGGCCCTGGTTTACATTAGGGCATGTATTTGCTGAGCAAACTGCAACAGTTCAATGGTATCGTTACACAGGAAGTCTTGGTGGTAGTTTTTGGGTTTTGATAATCAATTCATTAATTGCAATTCCTGCGCACCCTATTTTTCATGGCAGTAAGAGATATTATCTCTTCCATGTCTTGATTATCATCGCATTAATATTTTTACCCATACTGCTATCAAAATGGATTAAAACTGAAATAAAGACAGATTCCCAGTTGAAGGTTATGGTTGTACAGCCCAATATTGATCCCCGTTTTGATAAGTTCGATAAAATGAGCCAGCAGGAACAGCTGGATATAGTTAAACATTTAATTGAAGGTCACCCAACTGATCTTGACCTGATCGTGCTCCCTGAAACCATGATCATTGAGCCCATTAACGAAGACAGCCTTGAAACAGCGGCAGCAATAAAGTATTTAAGGATGCTTGCAGGAGGTGAAAATCACATACCGGTTTTTACGGGTGCTTTCACAAAAAAAGATCAAAACATACCGGCCAAGGATCGAAAAGCCATCATAAGCAAACAAAACCAAAAGTATGTTTTGTATAATAGTGCATTGATTATCCAAAATACTAATATCCAGGTATATCACAAAACCCAACTTGTGCCGCTAGTTGAAAAACAGCCTTTCTATCATTTGATGAAACCAATACGTAATTACATAGAAAAGTCAGGAGGTTTCTTTGGCCGGTATGGAACCCATAATGATCATTTTTCATTTGAATTTGAAGACACATTTATTGTTCCCCTGATCTGTTTTGAATCTGCTTATGGTGGTTATGCAGCTTCAAATGTTCACCATCAAGCAGGATTGATCGTATTGATCACTAATGATGGGTGGTGGAGTACACCTGGTGGCTATAAACAGCATTTAGCCTATGCAAGATTAAGGGCGCTTGAAACAGGAAAGTCCATAATACGGGCTGCAAATACAGGTGTGTCAGGCATAATCAATCCCTACGGAAATATCACCCACCGACTGGAATATGGAGACCGGGGTATCTTAACCGCAAATGTTGAAATCAATCATGAACTGACTTTCTATACCAGATATGGAGACTACATCGGATGGATGGCATTGGGTCTGGCAACAATTATTACGATCTTGACAGTTTTAACCAAAATGTCGGTAACTCATTATAATCGAAGGCGGGCCGGCATATCTAATCTAAAGAGGTAATGGGTAAATAATAGATAAACAGCTTACAATGGTTTTAACAGCTTGTTATATTGAACCTTATTCCGCAACCATTTTTTGATGTAGGAACAAACCGGGATAATTTTCAAATTATTGGCCAAGGCAAATTCCATCACATGTTCAGCCAAACGGTTTGCTATTCCCTGTCCGCGCAGATCATCAGAGACGTAGGTATGAGTAAGTTGAAGCACATTTTCAGGATCTTCAAAATAAACAATAAAAGCCTTGCGATCACATTTCTCGTTTATATAGAATATGCCTGACCTTACATTTTGCTCGTGCCTTATCGGGGACAACATATATTTTGATATTTTAGGCGAATATATGAAAAAATATTGTGCTATTTGCCTTAATCCCAATCCATGTAGATGATATCTTCCTTTACATGAACGACCTGCAAAATCAATCCTCCGGCTTGCATTTCATCTCATCAATACGTGATTCTCTAAGCCCATCAATCGGCAGGAGTAAATTTGTGCGATTTGTTGCTTACAGCGATAATAATTGCATGGTATGAGTTAAGATTGACTATCTTAGCCAATATTATCCCAATAAAACCAATTTCTATGATCAAACCAAAGCAAACCATAGATTTAGGCATCAAATTAAGCAAGCTGTTTATCATATTATTCTTTTCTTCGATCGTAATCACCTCTTGTTCAACCTCCAAAAATTCAATGAAAATGAACGTAATTAAAGAAGTTGATCTTGAACGATATGCAGGTACCTGGTATGAAATTGCCCGTTTTCCTCATCGCTTTGAAAGGGATCTGGTTGGAGTAACAGCAACATATAACTTGCTTGATAATGGCAAAATAGAGGTCATAAACCAAGGTTATAAAGGTAGTTTGGATGGGGAATTAAAACAAGCCATAGGCAAAGCTAAAGTTCCTGATCCTAACCTCAAAGGGCATCTTAAAGTTTCTTTTTTCTGGATTTTTTATTCCGATTATTTTATTCTTGAACTTGATCAGGAAAGCTACCAATATGCCCTGATTGGAAGCAGCTCTGACAAGTACCTGTGGATATTGAGCCGCACTCCTGTAATGGATGAATCAATATACCAAATGCTTATCGACAAAGCTCAGCAACTTGGTTACAACCTTGATCAGCTTGAGCTTGTGCCCCAAAAATCAGTTTAATATTTCGTATGCCTATTAGTTATACAAAGAGGATTTAATAACTTCATTATTTTAGGTTTTATGCTGTTTTGGCCTATTTATCAAATGATATTTCTTGTATGAAAACAACCACTGCTTGCATGTTTTTGGCTATGCTGTTATTTCCATCAGCAGCTTTTCTTCAAAATGAATTGTATTTTATTCGCCTTTCAAATGGATTAGATGAGCCCGAGTTTGAGAAAGGACGCACTGATTTTGCCTTGTCTGATATCAATATGGATGGCCATGTGGACATCCTTTCCATAGGTGACCACGGGTCTCCAAATTTCAATTCAGATCAGCATGGCATCATGGTTTGGTTTGGCGATGGACTAGGCAATTTTTCGCTGCATATGGAAGGTAATTTTGGTTATGGTGGCATCGCTGTTGGCGACATAAACAATGACGGGTTCAAAGATGTGGCATATGGGATGCACCACAACTATTCGGGCGTTGCTTTCGGTGATCAGCTTATCGAAGCCGCACTGGGAGATGGTACCGGTATGAACTGGACACCATACGATGTAGGCCTTGCTACAGCAGGCGAAAGCTGGGGGATGTTTGGTACTGATTTAGCCGATGTGAATAATAATGGCCTTTTAGACCTGGTCAGCATTTCTTTTGGATGTTGTAATGGCATACAGGTATACCTGAACCAAGGTGATGGCAGCTGGGAACACAGCTTTGGTGCCTGGGGAGATAATTCTGGAATGATCGTTCAGTTTGCTGATTTCAATAACGATGGCATGATGGATATTCTGGCTACGTATCAGCATGGCACCACCTTCTTTGGTGATGGTAATGGAAATTTCTCCCGCAATGATAATGGACTTCCGATTCCAGCAGGATGGTCATTGAATGGGGTTTCAGCGGCTGATGTCAATAACAATGGAGCAGATGAAATTGCCTTTACCAATTCAAATGGAGGGGTTCATGTGTATGCTTATGATACCCTGTCAGAAAGCTGGGAAAACATTTCGGGAAACCTTCCTGTTTCGGGAAATTACCAATTCACACAGTTGGTTGATCTCAATAGTGATGGTTTTGTGGACCTATTGGCCTATGGCAATCGCGAATTGCAAGCTTGGCTTGGCGATGGGCAAGGCAACTGGACAGCTGATTTTAGCACCACAACCACCGGACAAATGGGTAATGGACGTACATTGCGCTCAGGCGGTGACTTCACCAACAATGGATATCCTGATATCGTTCTGGTTACACAGGAAGGTACCTGGATCAGCAGTAAAAATTACCTTTATGTATATGCCAACGATGCCACTGCAGACTCGCTTTGGATCAGACCTCTATACCCAAAAGGAAATGAGCGCTTCCATCCCGGTTCAATGCGCTTTATAAAATGGGCTTCCCAAGTACCACAAAATGAAACATCCACTGTAAGCCTTTATTTATCAGCCTACGGGATACAAGGCCCCTGGGATATTATTGCCGAAAATATCCCAAACAATGGCAGTCACCAATGGACTGTTCATGATAAAGCCTCGGACAACTGCTATTTAAAACTGGTAGTGCAAACTGAAAATGATACCGTTACAACAATTACCGAAAATCCTTTTACGCTTTTGGGTCAACCCACCTCAATTGCAGAGAATCAAAACCAATATATTGACCTTTGGCCTAATCCAGGCCGGGGAAATATATGGATTCAGGGAAGTAATGGTGTCAACCACCTAACAATGATGGATATCTTTGGTAAAGTCGTGATAAATAAATTAGTAAGAAGCAATGAAATCGATATATCCCATCTTCCAAAAGGGGTTTATATTTATCAGATTCAATTAGACAACGGTCAGATTCATAACGGAAAATGGATCAAATATTAATGACAGCGCCCGAATATTTGATATCACAAGTTAACTTTTTATTATCCCATCCTAAACAATCAAAAAGCCATACATTTGCGGTTGTTCCAACAATTACAAACCAAATTTAAGTTTCATGACAATTAAGATAGTTGTGGTAGCCTTATACGCAATCATGATTGTTGTAGTGGGCTTATTAGCACTTAGAAAAACCAAATCATTTAACGATTTTTTTTTGGGAGGGGGCAATATAGGGCCATGGATGTCGGCTTTTTCATATGGAACAGCTTACTTTTCAGCAGTATTATTCATTGGATTTGCAGGACAGATCGGTTGGAATTTTGGTTTTTCAGGCCTGTGGGTTGCATTTTTCAATGCATTTGTCGGTGTTTTGGGAGTGTGGGCAGTATTTGGATGGCGCATCAAAAAAATGTCAGTTGAATATCAGGTCAGTACACTTAGTGAATTTCTTGAGAAAAGATATAAAAGCCCTGAATTCAAACTGTTATCTGCTATAGTGATCTTTGTGTTTATGGTCCCCTACTCTGCAGCCGTCTTTATGGGTTTATCCTACTTGTTCACAACAACATTTGGAATAGCATACCATTATGCCCTGCTTTTTATGGGAATTTTAACTGCAATCTACCTGGTATTGGGAGGTTATAAATCCATGACACGTATTGATCTTGTATTCGGAATAATCATGACCGCAGGCGTGATTGTACTCTATTTCAGCACGGTAAAAGAAGGCAGTGGATTATCAGCCATTTCAGCTTCGTTGCATGCCATTCATCCAAAACTGGTGGCTGCTATTGGTCCGCCGGGTTTCTGGCCATTGTTTTCCTTGGTATTTCTTACCAGTATTGCTCCTTTTGCCATGCCTCAACTTATACAGAAGTTTTATGCCATACGCGACAGGAAATCCATAAAAATTGGCATGATTGCCTCGACTTTCTTCGCTGTTCTGATTGGGGGCGTGGCTTATTTTATTGGCTCCACAACAAGAATTTTTATTTCTCCCACTTCCTCACCGGATGCTTTTATAAATGGCCAGCCCATAGCTGACAGGCTGATGCCTGAATTGCTTACAAATGTAATTCCGGAAGCATTGTCGGTATTGATACTATTGCTCATACTTTCTGCATCCATGTCGACGCTTGCTGCCCTGGTCTTGATTTCCAGTTCTTCCTTTGCCAAAGATCTGTATGCAGGATTCATAAATAAAACAACCTCTGATAGCGCCCTTACTGCACTTATGCGTTTTATGAGTGCATTTTTTGTACTCGTTTCAGTATTGTTGGCTTGGGTAAATCTCGATTCCATCGTAGCCATATTGGGTGTGAGCTGGGGTGCCATCGGGGCATTTTTTCTTGGTCCATTTGTTTGGGGCTTGTTCAATAAAAAGGTTACACGGCTTGGGGGGCTTTCCTCAGGCATCGCAGGTTTATTCACTTGTCTAATCCTGTATATTGGCGGGATGCCCTCACCACAGGCTGGTACCATTGGGATGATCGTTTCCCTGCTGATAAACCCTTTGGTGAGCTATATCGAACTTGCCATAAAAGGCAAGTATTAAGAATGAATTGGAAGCTGAGATTATGAGAGTCTGGCGGTATATATTGTTATTTTGTCTGCTTATTCCAACTGGAGCAAAGTCAGACGGTAAACCCTTTGATAAAGTTAAATTTACATTTTCTGAGCGTTTTCGTATGGTTGGTTGGGACAATGCCATTGACCTGAATAAAAACGGTGATATGAACCAGCATTTTACAAGGCACCGTACCTCGGCAGGCCTGGAGTGGGAGCCAAATCATTCATTAATCTTTCACCTCAAACTCACTCATGAATTCAGACATTATTTCACCCCCTCCACTGCTACATTTCATTGGAATGAGGTCTTCTTTGACCAACTCTATATCAGATACAGTTCACAAGAATTCCTCCGTGGAAGCATCACATTTGGCCGGCAGAATATTTTTCTGGGAGAAGGTTTCGTGATTTGGGACGGACATCCTGTTGATGGAAGCCGTTCAGCTTATTTCAACGCCATTCGTTACGATCTGGATCTAAACGCAAAGCATAAAATCACAAGCTTTATTGCCTATCAACCAAAAGAGGACGAGCTGCTACCGGTTATCAATGGTAAAGATATCGATCCCGTTTTCCAGGGAGATCATTCATACCAGCTTATAGAGCAATCAGAAAAAGCAGTCGCCATGTATTATCAGGGCCGGCTGAAAGAATCAGAGATTGATCTCTATTACATCTTCAAATCCATAGCTGATGACGGCATACAATTGGTACCCAAATCGGACATACATACTTTCGGGAGTAGGTTCAGACTTCATTTTAACCCTCAGTTCAGCTTCACTGTGGAAGGGGCTTATCAAACCGGCAACATCGGTGAAGAAACCCGAACTGCCTATAGTGGACACGCATACCTGACCCATTTTTACAAGGAATCAAAATTTGAGTTACCAAATGACATTTCTATAGGTGCTTTCCTCCTTAGCGGAGATAGGACCTCCACTGATAAATATGAAGCGTGGGAACCATTATTTGCAAGATGGCCAAAGTGGAGCGAATCCTATATTTATACCAGCCTGAAAGAAAACCAAGGCCGTATCGCATATTGGTCGAACATATTGGCACCAAATATTCAGGGTCGCTATCAGTTGGACAATAAGCTTTCGGTTAAATTAAGTTACTTCAAGCTTTTGGCTATGGAACAAACTTTACAAACCGAATTCCTGAGCGGCAACGGCAAAGTTCGCGGGGATCTGATCACCGCCCAACTAAATTTTAAAATTAATAAACATCTTACAGGACATCTGTTGTATGAGATTTTTTACCCGGGTAATTTCTATTTTGATCTGGCTGATCCCTATCACTGGGCAAGGATTGAATTATTGTATGTCCTATAATGAAAATTTCATGTTATGCCCAAACTCATTTATGTCACACGCAAGATAAATACGATCTTTGTATCATGAAGCATCTGATCATCATACTCACATGTGTTGTGGCTTTGACATCCTGTAAAAAGGATACGGAAGAATGGGTGTGGTGTGCCGATTGCACATTGAATGACATCGTTGGTGATTACCATGGTATGGGACAGTATGTGCATAACGATAATGAGATTTATGAAGAAGGACTGGAAGCATACCTTCAAATTACCGGTACATCAACCAATGGGATCAGGGTATTGACAGGTATTGTGAACCGTTTCAATATGAATATTACCGGAACTTACAGCGACACCTATTACATTAACCTGGGATCAGAAACCCAGAACTTATCCGCTACCATTTTGCGTTATCAGGATCAATTAAGAATTCAGTTATCAGCCAAGATTATGGTCTACGATAATAAAACCGAAAGCTATATCACTAGAGAATATATTGATATTGATATGTATAAGAGGTCAGATGATGACTAAGAATCAAGCTTCTGCAGGGCATAGGCATAGGCCCCCACTGCAACAGCCGATGATGTTCCTAATTTACTTACTCCTACACCCATCTTTTTTTCAGGATCAAACCACACTTCATTAATGGTAAAGGGCACTTTGACCAATTTTCCGGTTTTAGATATAAATGACTGAATACCAGAGCTGCTTTCCAGGTTATATGCTTTGATCTCCATTCGGTCCACATGCTGTCCCTGCAAATCGCGAAAGCTTTGATTCATATAATTTACCAGCATGTCGAGGAAGACAGGATAGGCACCTGAAAGGCCGCCGCCGATTACCACCAATCCATCAATCAATGTTGAAGCATTGGCGATGGCATCAGCAGCAACATGCGCGAGCTCATCCCATGCTTTGATCGCTGCATCCCTATTGCCCGGATGCTTTCCACTAGCTATTTTGTAAATAAGCTGAGCCTCAGGACAGTCTTTAGTCTTAAGACCGGCCTCACGCGCATAAACGCGCTTCACACCTCTTATTGACACACTATCTTCAACGCTGGTTTCGGGATAAAGCACGTTTCGCATTCTATTAATCTCACCCGAAGCTGAATTATCCCCCTGCAATAATTCACCATTGATGACGATACCTCCACCAAATCCTGTTCCCAGGGTTACCCCCAATAAATTGCGGTATTGTTTTGGGTTATTGCTTTCTTTAAGCAGGTTATTTGCATGTGGTAATAAACCACTTATGGCCTCCCCGTAAGCAAACAGATCACCATCGTTATTGATAAAAACCGGCACCTGGAACATTTCCTCCAGCAAAGCTTTAAGAGGGATTCCTCCCCTACAGTGCGGTAGATTTTCAAGATCACCAATAATACCATTTTCATAATCAGCGGGTCCGGGAAAGCAAAAACTTATGGCGTCAGGTTTAGTTTTACTTAGTTGAGCAACTTGTTTGAATCCGTCTATCAATTTATTTAGTATTTCATCCAGGTTCTCACTGGCGGCCGGTATTCTGATTGGCTCAATAATTTCCTTATAATCCTTCACTGCTGAATACTTAAATCCGGTGCCACCACCATCCATTATAAAAATGATCTTGTCGGTTGTCTGTGTCATAAGCAGATATTTAAAATGATAAATTTAGTATTATTTGATCATATTTTGAACGGAAACTCTGCAATGGCAGCAGATAATTGCAAGTCTTGGCATCAGAATCCGGCAAGCTGCCATCCTTTGCCTGTAAACCTCATCGCCTCCGCATAACCCGCTTTTTTAACAGCCTCGTAAGCTTCAGGAAACAGCATTTTCAGTTCTTCTGGTCGATGTGCATCAGAGCTGATGATGATGGGTATGGAAAGCTTATGCATCTCCTTTAGCACCCAGGTTGAAGGGAACAAGCTATCACAGCGTCTTTTATATATTCCACGTGTGTTCACTTCTGCAATCAGACCCCTTTCGCTAATAAGTGTTAAGGTCTCCATCACAAGGTTTCTATACCAATTTTCATCCTCAGTGAAATAACGATTTTGATTATGCATTTTGATTTTGTCCAGATGCCCAACCACATCCATCTGCTGGCTATCGATCATGCGATTCGTTTGTTCGTAAAAGGCTTTTACCCCAAGCTGAATATTGTTATCATAAAACATTTGCAAACCTTCATCGTAGATTTCCCTGTTCGGGCCATCAGTAAACCACAGATCCTTTGCATCACCTTTACCCACCAAATGTACCGACCCGATCACATAATCCAGGTTCCCCATGTCTTTTAGACTGCTGAAATTTGTTGACATTCCCGGGATATAATCAATTTCAAGGCCGAGATAAATGTCAATTTGGTTTTTATACCTTTCTTTCAGAGTTCTGATCTCGTTACAATAATCCTGATAATCATTCGCTTTGATCGAAAAAGGATTGTCGAACGGCAAAGGTGAATGATCAGAAAACCCAAGTGTTTTCATCCCCATCCGAATGGCCTCATTGACATAGTCAATGGGTGGTTTTAGTCCATCTGAATAATGAGTATGTGTATGTAAATTCATTAATTGATTTTAAATTTTGCTTATGAAATCGCCCTAAAACAATATACATGAGGAGCATTGATGGCAGTCAAACTATTAAACCAATACATTGGCAGTATTTTCAACCAGTTTATACACCTTATCTCCACGCCGCAAGAGTGATTTAACGGGAATCGAACAATGATCACCTTTTACCGTTTCATTCACAGGCTTAAGATCAACACGTATCTCAGCAATTACATCTTCGTAAACCCCCGTTGTAGGCCCGGTTATCAGTATCTGGTCACCCAACTTGAGTGATTGGGTTTCCATCTTGACCTCCGCAACATTTATTTTGCTGAAGAAATTGTTGATTTTACCTACATATATTTTCTTCTGTGTTGCTTGCGAACCGTACTGGCCGGTCCATTCGCCCAGTTTACGTCCCAGGTAATACCCATCCCAAAACCCCCTGTTATATACTTTCTTCAATCGGTTGTTAAATTCTTCAACAAGCTCGGGTGAATAAGTACCATCCTGCACAGCTGCAACAGCCTCATGATATACCTTTGTGACCACTTTTACATATTCAGGCGAACGACCGCGGCCTTCTATTTTAAGAACTTCAACACCTGCATCGAGTATTTTATCAAGAAATGCAATGGTATTCAGATCCTTAGGCGACATAATATATTCATTGTCAACCTCAATTTCGATCTCACTATCTTTGTCTTTGACGTTATAGGCACGGCGGCAGACCTGCATGCATGCTCCCCGATTCGCAGAAGAATTAAGAAGGTCGAGGCTGAGATAACATTTGCCTGAAACAGCCATGCAAAGGGCACCATGTATAAAAATTTCAATACGAACGAGATCACCTGAAGTCCCTTTGATCTGCTGTTCCCGTATGGAGCTGGTTATGGCTGCAACCTGATCGAGGTTCAATTCGCGTGCAGTTACCATCACATCGGCATACTGTGCATAATACCTGACTGCTTCTATATTGGTAATATTGGTCTGGGTTGACATATGTACTTCAACATCCTGTTTTCTCGCATACTGTATTACCGCCTGATCAGAAGCGATAACAGCTGATATTCCATTTGCCTTAACAGCATCAACCAGCTTTCGCATCTCATCAAGCTCCTCATCGTATACCACAGTATTGATGGTGACATAACTTCTTATACTGTTTTCATGGCATATCCTGGCGATCTGTTTCAGATCACTGATGGTAAAATTCTGCGAAGATCTGGATCGCATATTGAGTTTGCCGACTCCAAAATATACTGAGCCTGCTCCTCCCTGTATCGCAGCCATAAGGGATTCATACGAACCCACCGGCGCCATGATCTCAATCTTTTTCATCAGGCAAAATTAATCATTTCAAATCTGCACATAGGGCAACAATAAAGTGTAAATTAACAAAAAGCCAACCTGACAAGAGGCTGGCTTTAGATATAACCAATTTTCAATCACTAATCTATCCACATTTCGAATAGCCACATGCAGTGCAGGTAAGACAGCCATCCTGATATACCAAATTATCCTTATCGCCACATTCGGGGCATAATTTCCCATTTGCCTTTGTCCCATCACGTATAAAACGCTTTAGTGCACGCACCACACCATTCTTCCATGTGTTGATCGTATCTTCATCAAGCGTAAGATTCTGCACCAAATCAATCGCATACGGCAGTGGCATTCCATGTCTTAAAATACCTGAGATGAGCTTGGCATAATTCCAGTATTCTTTATCAAATGAACGTGACAGTCCTTCAATGGTAACCTTGTAGCCTTGTTTGTCTTCAAACTGGAAGTCGTAACGGGTCTTTTCGTTTGGTTTCTTTTCGCGAATTACCCATCCTGTTTCGACCCAGGGAGGTAAAAAGAAATCTTCTGCTTTACCGGTGAAAATTTCATAGGGTTTATCATATAACTTTCCAACTACAGCCACCCACTTTTCATAGTTATTCTGGAAACGGACCACATCAGCTTCCAGAACCTTTGGCCTTGGAGGTGCTGTGGTTTCTTTGAATTCTTCGCTTCGGGCGGCTTCGCTTTTCTTTTCATCGGCACTCACAAGCACACCTGAACGTGAGCCATCGCGATAGATGGTCATCCCTTTGCAACCACTTTCCCAGGCTGTACGGTAAATATTACTCACTGTATCCACAGGTATATCAGCAGGTACATTAACGGTCACACTGATTGAGTGGTCAACCCACTTCTGAATGTTTCCCTGCATCTTCACTTTGCTCAACCAATCAATATCATTGGAAGTGGCTTTGTAATAAGGGGATTGCTTAATGATCTCCTGCAATTTTTCATCATCATATGCCTTTACTTCCTTCACATCATAGCCATGGGTTCCCAGCCAGGTTTCAAATTTGGGGTGAAACACATTGTATTCTTCCCAGGTGTCGCCTACCTCATCGGTAAAATGCACTGTGGCATTTTTATCGTTTGGGTTAACTTTACGTCGCCTCTTATAGGCTACAAGAAATACAGGCTCAATCCCGGAAGTGGTTTGAGTGCAAATACTCACGCTTCCGGTGGGTGCAATCGTAAGCATGGCAATATTGCGGCGTCCCACTTTTGTCATTTTCTCATAGAGGCGGGGTGCATTTTCTTTGATCCGGCTAATGAACGGATTGTTTTTTTCCTTTTCGGCATCAAATACCGTGAATGTTCCTCTTTCTTCTGCAAGATCCACAGAAGACCTGTATACCTCAAGCGCAAGCAGCTTATGAACTTCTGTTGAGAAACTAATGGCTTCCTCTGATCCATAACGCAATCCCAGCGCTGCCAGCATATCTCCCTCGGCAGTTATGCCGATACCGGTACGTCTACCTTCTAAGGCTTTCTTTTTTATGTTCTGCCACAAACGCAATTCCACTCCTTTAACCTCTTGTGTTTCCGGATCATTCTCTATCTTTTTGATAATGGCATCCACTTTTTCAATTTCAAGATCGATGATATCATCCATCATTCGTTGTGCCAGCCTTGCATGTTGGGTAAAGAGTTCAACATTAAAATTTGCTTCAGCTGTAAAGGGTTTATCAACATAGCTGTATAAGTTGATTGCAAGCAACCTGCAACTGTCGTATGCACAAAGTGGTATTTCTCCACATGGGTTGGTTGAGAGCGTCTTGAACCCCAAGTCAGCATAACAATCAGGAATGGATTCGTTGATGATGGTATCCCAAAACAACACACCAGGCTCAGCTGAGCGCCAGGCATTTTGAATAATCTTGTCCCATAAGGCTTTTGCATCTATCTCCTGAACAAACCATGGGTTGTCGGATTCAACCGGATATTGTTGCACAAAAGGTTTTTCCTCAACAACTGCACGCATGAATTCGTCCGAAACACGCACACTTACATTGGCACCCGTAACTTTTCCCAATTCAAGCTTGGCATCAATAAATTTCTCTGCATCCGGATGTTTTATGCTTATACTTAGCATAAGTGCTCCTCTCCTGCCATCCTGGGCTACCTCCCGAGTTGAATTTGAATAGCGCTCCATGAAGGGTACTACGCCTGTTGATGTGAGAGCACTATTTTTAACAGGACTTCCCGTAGGCCTAATATGCGAAAGATCATGTCCAACTCCACCTCTACGTTTCATCAATTGTACTTGTTCCTGATCAATTTTCATAATACCCCCATATGAGTCAGATGGTCCTTGATTTCCAATAACAAAACAATTCGAAAGTGAGGATACCTGAAAGTTATTACCTATTCCGGCCATAGGACTTCCCTGTGGAATGATATATTTGAATTTACTCAGGACGTTATAAATTTCCTGTTCGCTAACAGGGTTGGGGTAATTTTTCTCGATGCGGTGTATTTCCGAAGCGATACGCCTGTGCATATCATCTGGTGTTCGCTCAAATAAATTTCCTTGGCTATCTTTCAGAGCATACTTATTCATCCATACATTGGCAGCCAAAGTATCCCCTTCAAAATAGGCTGTTGAAGCGGCCAAAACTTCTTCGTGTGAATAGGTTGTTAAGTTATGCCCGTCCTGTTCCATTTCTTCTGACTTACCTTCCTGATCGGGCATGTTATTATCTGCTGTATCCGCTTGAACAGCAATTTCATTCTGTACCCTATAGGCTGATATTTTATCATAAAAGCCCGTATCTTTCTCTTGTTTTACGGCAATTTCATCGCTTTCAAACAGGCTGTTCTCCATAGCAAAAAATATTATTTCGGTTAATTGGTCTTAAGTTAACACGTTGTTTTTCAGTAGATACCAGTTTTACTGGTTGTTGGGTGAAATGTCATGCAATATACAATACAATTCACGTCTGATCAGGTTGAATTTTTCAACGAATACCTGTTGATAAATCATGAAAGCAAATTCCAGATTGCGTTTGCGGTGATCCTGTTGGTAGCCAATTTTTTTTTATTTCATTTAAAGTCAAATTTGGCATGTAATTTATGGCTACATATATTGGACTCAGGATTTTATTAGCAATAGCCTGATAGCTATTGCGATAAGCACCAAGGCAAAAATTTTTCGTAAAACATCTACAGGAATGATGATCGCAAACTTTGACCCGAGGTAGCCCCCTATAAAAAAAGCACCGGCAATAATGAAAGCATAATTTAAGTTTAATGCGCCTGCCTTATAATAATTAAATGCGGCAAGTAATCCTATCGGAGGTAACATGATGGCCAGGCTTGTACCTTGAGCTGTATGTTGATCAAGGTTAAGAATAAAAATCAAGGCCGGGATAATGATAATGGCACCACCAATCCCAATCAAACCACTGAAAACACCAGCAACGAGACCTATTAAAACCAAAATAACAAGGGTAGTTACTGTAATATGCTCCATTAGAAATCCAGGCTTAGTGAAATATAAAAAATTGGCTTGGTAATCTTTCTGTCCTCAACTCCCCATGCAATATCTCCACGTACAAAATACCCTAGCAACATCGTTCTGGCACCAAATCCCATTCCGCCAACAATAGGGTCTTTCTGCACTTCAACAGAAATATTTAATGGGCCGGTTTCAACATAGGTCGTATAAAGAGAGTTCGAGGAGTGATAAGGGTTCCAGCCGGTCCAGGCGGTACCGATATCTCCAAACGCAACCAACTGGAAGTTACGAATAAATTCAGAGCTAACAGGCCTTTGCATAAGATAGCTGAACAGCGGGAATCTGAACTCACTGTTCAATACCACAAAACTATTTCCATTTCGTATATTCTGTTCAAATCCCCTCATATTGGTTGCCAAGGTTTGATAGGCATAATTTTGATTAAAATCTATCGGCGTTTCCTGTGTAAAACGAGGGATGAGCCAGTTATCAACACCGCCCATATAATAAATCAGTTTGTTGTTGCCGAAGGATGTACT
Organism: uncultured Bacteroidales bacterium; assembly: GCA_937926515.1. Lineage (GTDB taxonomy): Bacteria > Bacteroidota > Bacteroidia > Bacteroidales > F082 > CALAZZ01. Next base: position 56,553 of record CALAZZ010000024.1, read on the forward strand.
ACCGGCAATGCGGTTTGCCCAAATAAAATTACGATGCAATCGTTGATAGTGCCGCATATCAAAACCAAGCACCACCAGGTTACGTGAATCTGCATCAATCAATTGATAATATTCACCAAAAACTTTTGATCGCACACCTGTGTAGAGATTCAGTCCAAGCTGCCGTGAGTTATCAAAAATAAACTCGGCCCGCAACCCACCCCAGTTTTCATAATTATTGGGCCGACTTAGGTTGACCTGATCGGTAGCCAGATAAACCTGCATATCATTGCGATAAATGGCTGTTCCCCTGATAGAGGTAGTTTCGCTAAATGGCCAGCTAAGCATATAATAAGCCGAATGCGAATGTGTTCTTCGCAACCAAAGACTGGTACCTTCCTCGATGCTCTGCCTATGCAGGATAATGTGCTTGTTCAACCTGCTTCGTAAATTGCTGAATCCAACGATATATTCATTATTGGTAAGGTTGGTATTCAGCCTTACACCACCACTTATACGATAGTCTTCCATCAGGTCGGTTAAGTTAACACCTAAGAACACATTAAATCCCGGATTGAGGTAAATAGGAGAGCCACCTCCCGCAAAAGGCTGGTAGTTGTAGTTTATGAATGTAAAATCAACTTGTGTGACAAGCTCATCAAAAAAATACTCAACGTAATAATTACGCCGCTTGGGCTCAGTAAATCGATCCGGCTCATCGAACAAGCCCATTTCTTCCTCTATTGCAGGCCGCCGCTCCTGCCCTTCTATAATAAAAGATCCTTGCCTTGGCTGTTGAGTAACAGACGAAGGCGTATCGGGCGAATCACGATAGATCACTCTAAAGCGTTTCTTTTGAGGGCTATAAGGCACCAGTTTATCGTCCTGCAATAGCTGTTCCTCCGGATAGGAATCCCTTTTCCTGGCCATAAAAGGCGAATGTACCAAGCTTGAAGCAGAAGCAAACAACAAGTCTTCCTCTCGCAATTTATACATCACCTGTTTGTTATCATGCAGCATGACAATGGCAAAATCATTATTATACCTTTTTTTGTCATAATCAATGATGTTCGAAGTATAATCAGTGAGCGCAGTGGTGCGCACAAAATAACGATAGTGAACGGTTGTATCAACATAGCTAATGGCACTGTCGAAACGCGCTGTATAGATGTTATAGTAGCCGTTGGCATCGCTCAGGTAACTGATCACACCCGGGGCATAAGGCCGAGCTTTGATTTCGTTCGCATGGTAGGTTTTTGTGAGCCTGCGTAACACGGGTTCGCGTTTATGATAATCATATACAAAAAGATCAAATTGAGCGGGTTGCGCCTCTGGGTAATCCTGCCTGGCAATGGTGTCATGAGGACGGTTTGAACTAAATACAATCTGCCTGGTTCCCCCAATAAAAGCAGGATATAAATCCGTGTAATAATCATCTGTTACTTGAATGTGCGTATTAGAAGCAATTTCAAAAACATAAATATTCGGCTTACCCTGCCTCACAGCTGAAAAAGTCATCAATTGACCATTGCCTGAGTAGGCAATATGGGTCACCTTTTGGAAATCTATGAGGTGCCGTTGCTGAGTGGTTCCATCATTTAAATTATAAAAATTCAGCCAGATACGGCCTTTATCTTCAACCACAAAAGCGAGAATCTCCCCACTGGGGTGCCAGACCATCAATGGGTATGAATAATCTGTTTTTTCATCAGAGCTATAGCCACTCCTAAATAAGCGCTTCCGTTTATCCGTTTGTTGATCCAGCAGCCACAATCGGATGCGTCCTTCTTCGTTAGTCGAAAAAGCAAGAAACCGCTCATCAGGGCTGAATGCAGGCCTTTCAAAAGTGCGGTAATCGCGATACTTAAAAGGATACTTCTCAGCAGGCAAAGAAGGTGTAACAGCTGCATAAACTCCTTGGTAATGGTCATACCACTCAGCTATCAACTCTTTAAATTTCAATCCTGTCACAAATAAAAAGCCGTTTTGCACATTTCGTGTGAGCTGGGTCATATGTATGATGTTTGGCACTGCCGCCTGGCCATATTTATCTTCTATATAGAGCCAGAAGGCGTGGCCTGCAACCAAGGCATCTTCACCTGTAAGCCGATTCATCTTTTCGTACCTGCCACTTGAAATACCATCACGTAAACGGTTGTCAAGACTGGTGTTCCATTCTTCTGACAAAAAAGAGAGTAAGCCGTTTTTGTACCAATCAGGCAAGGTAAACAGCACCGAATTTCGTATTTGGCTTCCGATACTGCCACCAAACATGATCTGGTTAAGCAAAATATCAGCAATTCCTGCCCTTATTTGCTTTTCGAACTGTTGGTAATTGCCTTCGTCGTACAGCACCACCTTTGTGCCAAGTATATGAGTAATGCCTCCGGTGTTGTATTGTTGTTCTGCAGCTAATCCTATATTGCTCTCCTTAAGCTCGCTCAGGCTATTGAAAATTATAAATTGCAAGCGTTCGTTAAGTACTGTTTCGAGCCTTCTTTCCAGCACGGGAAGCTGCTGCTGAGCATACCAGGCGGTGTATAAGGCCAGCTCTCTTCCGTTCAAATAGAAGTAAGTATCAAAATTTTCAAAACGATAATAGGTCCAAAACCGATCATTATACTGCACCCTGTTTTTGCCGAAACTCATGTTTGAACCATGGTAAAACTGTGCCCACAACTGAATTGAAGATAGCAGTAGAATGCCTAACAGACAAATAGTTACAGCTTTATGTTTCAATGGTATTAGCATGAATTACCGAATTCAAATTCTATCAAATTGAAAGGCTAAATTAATATATTTTAATTGAGCCATATCATAATGGGGCTGCCCGGAAAATGATACATTTGCCAATGAAATGGACATCTAAATAGTAAACGTTAACGTGATAAATAATTATGCTTCAACTGAAAAAATTTGTTTTTAATGCCTTCCAGGTGAATACCTACCTACTCTATGACGAAACCGGTGAGTGTGTTATTGTAGATGCTGCATGTGCAGATGAACATGAAGAAACGGAGCTTTCATCCTATATTTCTGCACATAAACTCAAGCCGGTCATGTTGATTAGTACCCATACACATGTGGACCATATCCTGGGAAATTCGTTTGTTCATGATAATTATAACCTTGAGTTGGCTGCTCATCCTGACAGCCTGTCTTATCTGCACAATGCCATTGAACATGCATCAAGTTTTGGATTGAAACTAAATGCAGTGATTAAGCCTGGCATCTTGTTAACCGAGGGTCAGGAAATTCATTTCGGCAACAATAGCCTCCGGGTATTGGAAACACCTGGTCACGCTAATGGCAGCCTTTGTTTCTACAATAAGGAAAATGGTTTTGTAATTGCCGGCGATGTACTTTTCTTTCAAAGTATAGGACGTACTGATCTGCCCGGTGGTGATTACGATCTGATCAAAAACAGCATCTGGTCAAAACTTTTTGTGCTGCCGGATGATACTATTGTGTACCCGGGTCATGGGCCCGAAACAACAATCGGCAACGAGAAAATATCCAACCCTTTCGTGGCTATTGGATGATTAAGATAAATTTTGGAGTTCGTTTGCAACTTTTCGTGCATCAATATCCAACATGCACTTAAAATGACCTTTCGGGCATTTGTCGAAACCTATTTTACTGCAAGGGCGGCATGTCAACTTATTGTTTTCAATAACGACTGATCTTGCAGGATCACCTGGAAAATATGGATACATTCCCAAGTCGGGAACGGTGTTTCCCCAGATCGAAACGATTGGCTTACCCAATGCAGCAGCGATATGCATAAGTCCGGTATCATTGGTAAGGACTGCATCGGATTGCGAAATAACAGATGCAGATTGGTGCAGTCCCAATTTACCACACAGATTGATCACTTTTCCCTGAAACGCTTTTGTTACTTCATCTGCCCGTTTAAAATCTTCAATCCCTCCCAGAAGAAACATTGGTTTCTCAATCAATCTACAAGTTTCAACCAGCTTTTCAACCGGATATATCTTGGTATTATGCTTCCCGCCTACCACAATGGCATAATAACCCTTGACAGCATCCGGACAATAATCATAAGGAATCACTTGCTCAGCTTCAGGAATAAAATAATCCAAGCCTTTTTCATCATTGGTTATTCCCAGTTTTTTCACTGCTTCAAAATAACGGTCAACCAGGTGCAGATCGGGCATGAGGTTGATCCTAAATCGAACAAGTAAATATTTCTTGAGGTTTAACTTTGGAAAGGAAGTAACTGGTTTGCCGAGCGCAAGTCTAATGCGATAGGACCTAAAATTTTTATGAAGATCAATGATATGGTCAAAATTTTCTGCCTTGAGTTCTCCAATCAACGATTGCATATCCCCATCATAGCTGTGTATGCTATCCACATATGGATTCGGTTCAATAATTTGTGAAAATCCGGTTTTTGTTAATACATGAACTCGTGAATTCGGTATCTGTGTTTTCAAACATCGGATAACCGGACTTGTAAGTACAATATCTCCAATGGAACTAAACCGGATAACCAGGAATTTTGTGGGCATACCTATTCGCTTGTAATGGCAAAAGTAATGCAAAGCAGTTAAATTTCCTGAAAGCGAGCAACAGGTTGCCGCTGTTTTAAAAAATTCTGTACTTTGGTCAAATAAATTATTAGATTGTAACTCACGAAGTGTCTATCAGCAATTTCGAATTATGGAAGAAAGTGCCAAATCAAATGTTAAACATACAGGTATACATATAATCCCAAATGGTCCAATACTCGTGAATGGGAATGTAGAACTGATTGACCAAAAAGGAAATAAGACCACCAAAACAGATTTATTTGCGCTTTGTCGTTGCGGCACATCACACAATAAACCCTTTTGTGATGGAACCCATAATTATGTTGGATTTACTGACAATCAGCAACAATCTAAATAGACCATTGTTTAATCATCTAAATAAATCTCTGGTATATTGATTTTTACAGAAATCAAAAACACACAATTAAAATAAAGTTGTATGAAAAAAGTAGTTAAGAATGCTCATGAGGCCATAAAAGGCATACAGGATGATATGACACTAATGCTTGGAGGATTTGGTCTATGTGGCATCCCTGAAAACTGTATTGCTGCGCTTGTAGACAGTAATGTAAAGGGCCTGACCTGTATATCAAACAATGCCGGTGTTGATGATTTTGGCCTTGGGCTGTTGTTGAAAAAACATCAGATCAGGAAGATGATTTCATCTTACGTGGGTGAAAATGCTGAATTTGAGCGTCAACTGCTAAGTGGCGAATTGGAAGTTGAATTAATTCCGCAAGGTACATTAGCAGAACGATGCCGTGCTGGTGGAGCCGGAATTCCGGCATTTTTTGTTCCGGCCGGGTATGGCACCGAAGTACAACAGGGAAAAGAAGTACGTGAATTCAATGGAAAAATGCATCTACTTGAACATGCACTTACTGCTGATTTCGCCATCGTAAAAGCCTGGAAAGGCGACATGCATGGTAACCTGATCTATCGCCATACAGCCAATAACTTCAATCAGGCCATGGCCATGGCAGGCAAAATTACAATTGCAGAAGTGGAGGAGCTCGTCCCCGCCGGCGAACTGGACCCCAATCAAATTCATACTCCGGGTGTTTTTGTGCAGCGAATTTTCCAGACTGCTAACCAGGAAAAACGAATTGAGTTTGTAACTACCCGCGAATAAATGATTAAAGTTATTAATCTTCAAACATCTTAAAAATGGCTCTAGATAAAAATGGAATTGCAAAACGCATTGCTCAGGAACTCAAAGATGGATATTATGTCAACCTGGGTATTGGTATACCAACACTTGTAGCTAACTTTATCCCTGAAGGAATGGAAGTTACACTGCAATCAGAAAATGGTTTGCTCGGCATCGGACCCTTCCCCCTTGCCCATGAAGTAGATGCTGACCTGATCAATGCAGGCAAGCAAACCGTTACCTACACTACCGGGGCATCGTTTTTTGATTCCAGTACCAGTTTTGCCATGATACGCGGCGGACATATTGACCTCACTGTATTGGGTGCCTTCGAGGTTTCAGAAGCTGGTGATATAGCCAGTTGGAAAATTCCAGGTAAAATGGTTAAAGGTATGGGCGGAGCTATGGACCTGGTTGCAGCGGCAAAGAATATCATCGTAGCCATGACCCATACCGACCGCTCCGGTAAGGCCAAACTACTTAAAAAGTGCAATTTACCTCTTACCGGTGTGGCTTGCGTGAGACGTATCGTTACCGATCTGGCTGTAGTTGATGTTACCCCTGAGGGATTTAAACTAATTGAGCGGGCTCCGGGTGTTGATGTTGAAGAAATTGCTGCCAAAACTGAAGGCAAACTCATCATTGATGGCCATATCCCCGAAATGAAACTCTAATATTCGCAATAGTACCTAATCCTATTGGTCATTGAACGCTTGCCACCGCATCGGCAACATTTTCACCATCAATGGCCGATGAAACAATGCCACCTGCATATCCGGCCCCTTCACCACATGGATACAAACGTCTGATCTGGATATGCTCAAGTGTATCCGGATGGCGAGGTATTCTGACCGGGGATGAAGTACGCGATTCAGGTGCCAACAGCATGGCTTCGTATGTGTAAAATCCTTTCATTTTTTTATTAAAATCCAAAAGTCCACCTTTGAGATAAGGTACGATCTGTGGAGGAAGAATTTGATGAAGCGGGACGCTTACTACCCCGGGATTGAATGATGTTTGCTTTAAAGATGTAGACCACTTGCCATCAACAAAATCAGTCATGCGTTGTGCGGGTGCCTTTTGCGTACCTTGACCTGATTCAAAGCACAAGTTTTCAACCCATTGCTGATATCTTAAGCCTGCAAGAGGCCCATGGTCTTGAAATTTAACCAGTTCTGCCGGATCAATTGTGACTGCAATTCCAGAGTTTGCAAAAGGAGAGTTTCTTCTTGAGTTTGACATGCCATTTACAACCAGTTCTCCGGGCTGAGTGGCCGAAGGAACAATAATACCTCCCGGGCACATGCAGAAGGAAAATACGCCCTTACCCCGGTATTGCGTTACCAGCTGGTAGTAGGCCGCTGGTAAATGATCAGGACGTCCGTTGCTTTTATATTGAATGCTGTCTATAAGCTCCTGTGGATGCTCAATACGCACCCCCATGGCGAATGGCTTGGCTTCGAGTGCTATGTTCTTGGTGTAGAGCAGTTCATAAATATCGTGTGCCGAGTGGCCTGTTGCCAGAATAAGGGCTTCGCCAAAAACTTCATCTCCTGATTTTAATATTACCCCTTTTATATCATTGTTTTGGATCACCATATCCGATATCCGGCTATTAAAATGAAACTCACCTCCGGCATCCAGTATGGTATTACGAATGTTGGTAATAATAACAGGCAGCCTGTCTGATCCAATATGCGGATGTGCATCGTAAGCGATCTCAGGTTGTGCCCCATGGGCAATTAAAATCTTCAGAATGCGCTTCACATCACCCCGTTTCGAACTTCGTGTATATAACTTTCCGTCTGAAAATGTTCCTGCACCACCTTCACCAAAGCAATAGTTTGAGTCGGTGTTGATGTAATGAGCTGTTTCAGGTCTGTTAATAGTTGCAATGTCTATTTTGCGTTCTTTGACTGCTTTACCACGCTCAAGTATAATTGGTTTGAATCCCTTTTCGATGAGCCTTAGGGCAGCAAAAAGACCTGCAGGCCCTGCGCCGGCAATGAGAATTCTGCGGTTTGTAGTTTTTCGCTTAAAGCGAAGCATCACATTTTGCTCCGGCGGAGCGGGATCATCTATGTAAACATGCAATCGAAAATTGATCCGGATTAGCTTTTGCCTGGCATCGATTGATTTTTTGTCGATAACCACATCACGAACCCTGTTGCGCGCAATGTTGAGCTTTTGTGCTGCCATTGCTGCCAGATCGGGCTTGCCGGATGCCTGTCGGGGACTGAGGCTAAGGGTTATTGATCGGTACATATGGGCAAATGTACAGGAATTGATGTTTAACACCTCTCAGTTTTCGTTAAAACATAAATGCCAATCGGATATATACCCTGAGTCAATTGCCCGATTAATTACATATTTTTGTAAACCAAACCTCTATGAATTATCCAACTCGTGGCCATACCTGACCATTCATTTAAACAGTATGATAGCCTTATCAATTGGCCAAACCAGGAAAATACGTCCATCAACATATTACTTAATGAGTATATCATTAAGCAAGTATTTTCCAGGCATATTGATCACGAACTTAGCCTCTATGATATTGGTTTTGGAATAGGTAGTTTATTCATGATGATGGAAACGAATTTGCCAAACCGTTTCAAAAATATTCTTCTTGAAGGATGCGAGCCCTCATCGAGAAACTATCAACATTTAACCACCAGGTCGTTCAATCGAGAAAACTTATCGGTAAAGACTTCTGATAAACCTTTTCTGCTAACCGACATACAAGGGTTATTTGATTTTGTTTCTGCTATTTACGTGTTTTCTCATATGGACACTTATCAGATGAATGATGTTGTAGCCAAAATAAGGTCAATATTGAAAAAGTCTGGTCAATTTATCATGGCCGTTGGTAATGAGGATTTTCTTAATGAAAAGCTTGCCCATCAACCTGATAAGCTAATTAAAACAAATACAATCACATATGATGGTAAAACCTATAGAGAAATTTTCCACTATTCCTACATTCCTAAAATAGGAAGCATCGTGGACTGCAACAGGGAAGAAAATTACTACCTGGATTTATTTGCAAAGCACGAATTCAAGCTAGATACAAGGGCATTAATCAATGATTGTGGTTTTATCTGCACCCTATTGGTTTTTTCAAAATAAACTTGATGCATTCATTAGTACCGATCAGAGCTCCTTTGCTCGTTGCAGTGCTTTCTGAATATCTTCACAAACATTCTGTTCTCCAACAAGTTTAAGTATTCCACTTTTGTCCATTGCATTGTGAACCTGTTGCACTGCCCCACTTATGATGATGATGATTTCGTTCTTATGTGAGCGCAAAATAAAATTACGAAGATTACTTAGCCCTGTGGAGTCAATAAAAGGAACACGGCGCAAACGAATGATTCTGACCTTAGGCAGCCTGGAAACAAGCATCTCTGCCTCCTCAAACTTGTTGGCCACTCCAAAAAAGAAAGGTCCTCTTATTTCAAACACTTCTACCCGTTCAGGAATCGATAGTTGCTCACCTTCATCAGCCATATCATCAACCTCGCTTTCAACTTCCTGGTTCAAAACAGACACATCCGAGGTTTCAATCATTCGTTTTATAAACAACAGAACGGCTAGTAACAACCCAAACTGAATAGCTACAGTAAGATCAATAATAACAGTAAGTAAAAAAGTAGTGATCAGCACTGCGATATCACTTTTACTATTTCGAAAAATCCCTTTGAATGATCGCCACTCACTCATGTTATATGATACCATCACCAGGATACCTGCCAGACATGACATAGGTATAAGTTTAGCCCATTTTCCAAAAAAAAGCAATATAAAAAGCAGTATAACTGAATGAATAATTCCTGCTACTGGTGTCTTCCCACCATTACGTATATTGGTCATGGTGCGGGCAATGGCTCCTGTGGCAGGTATACCTCCAAATAAGGGCGTAACTATATTTGCTACCCCTTGGCCTATCAGCTCAGTATTTGATCGGTGTCTGCCCCCTGTTGCTCCATCAGCTACCATTGCCGAGAGCAAAGATTCGATTGCACCTAGCATGGCAATTGTAAACGCAGGAGCAAGCAACATCCTGAAAGTTTGAAAATCGATGCCGGGAATGCCAGGTCGGGGGAAACTCGATGGGATAGCGCCAAATCGACTCCCAATCGTTTCTACCGGAAGCTGGAACGCGGTTACAGCCATGGTGGTTGCAATAAGTGCGATTAAGGTACCTGGTATTCTTTTGTTTATCTTAGGCCAAACTATAGAAACCAGTACAGTAAATAATCCAATTCCAAGTGCCCACACGTTTACTTTACTGAAATTCTGAAAATAAAACTTCCATTTCTCAATAAAATCTGCAGGAACAGAGTCGCTTACGGTTATTCCAAAAAAATCCTTGATTTGTGAAGAAAAAATCACCAAGGCAATCCCACTAGTGAACCCCACAACAATAGGATAAGGCATAAACTTGATGATGGTACCCAATTGCAACAAGCCCATGCCAAGCAGCATGAAACCAGCCATAATAGTAGCAATGATCAAGCCATCGACACCAAATTGTTCTACAATGCCGTAAACGATCACTATGAATGCTCCGGTAGGACCACCAACTTGCACACGACTACCACCAAGTGCTGAGATCAGAAAACCTGCAATAATGGCAGTAATAAGCCCTTTTTCGGGGGATACGCCCGAAGCAATACCAAATGCGATAGCTAATGGCAGCGCAACTACACCCACAATAATTCCTGCGATAAGGTCAGAAACAAAAGTTTTTCTGTTATAGGCCTTGAGTGTGGTAAGAATCTTTGGGTGATAAACCTGTGACACCTTGCTAAACAACAACTTACTCATCTTCGCTCTGGTTAGCAATAATGGGTGCAAGTTATAAAGAATATGTATTGAATACGAATATGGTCAATTAGACTCAGCTTTTTATGAAATCCTCTATTCTGCTTGGCCAGGAGTGAGAAAATGCTTGAAGTCCACCTATATTGATGTCATTTGTGTAATCTATTATTTTCAATGGTTTATGTGCTTATAAATGTTTGAATTCAGTTTCATCGATTCAATTTATCTTTTTACATTACATAAACACCTAACTTTTCATTGGCAAAATGCTCTTTAGTGGTATCCTGATTATATCAACTCTTATATTTCCAATGGTATCTCAATGCGGCTCATTCCCTTTCTGACAACATGCCGGCAAGCGATCGTGGGCTCTTTGGTCAGCAAGAATATCATCTGCATCGTAACCTATCTTTGAAATGGCCTTCTT
>CALAZZ010000025.1 GCA_937926515.1 uncultured Bacteroidales bacterium
TGAATCCATCCGGCACAACTTTAACCGACCTGGAGCTGTTTATCTTAATTTTTCCGCTTTTAAGATACTCCATCTGCATTTTCCTAAACTCCTCATCCGTTGGTAGCACATGATACTTTTGACACATACACTGTGGATGCCAACCCAGAAACACGAAATCCTTTGGGTATAGACCAACCAGGTGGTCGCAAATATCCTCAACCCTGTCTGGATTATTTGAAAGCTTGATCTCGACACCTACGATAAATGGAAGCTGGTTTGCTCTTACATGATCGGCTTGACGATAAGCCATGTTTATCTCTGTCCGGGTGAGCCGCATGGCATTCTTATAGCTGCTGCGGTATTTACCCTGGCCAGGATGGTACGCTTTGGCATTTTTACTTAGATGCAATTTACCATGTTTGTCACGGACTCTCCGGAATAAGCGATCCGGCTCATTTAGGTATTTGCGCACATCCCTTGAAAGCGCCTGGGCAGACCTTCCATCAGCCAACCCCAGGTCGAGAGCCATCTCCAGTTCCTGTCGAAACTGACCGGTGTAATTCCAGATTTTCTGACTTAGGTTTAACCCTTCGGCCCCGGTTCTGCGATTGATAAAAGCATCCCTGGCATCAAGGTTTCGCTGCAGAAAAACATAGGGAACTTTCCCCAGCTTGGAAAACTTAAACACTCGCTCCACAAGTGCATCATTAACTTTGTTGTTCTGATCCCATTCCAGCTCAATAGCCTTAATGATCTTGATTCGGATATCATCTGCCATTGAATTCATAATAGCCCGCACTTTCTTTTCCAACCTGGGGTGGTCAGAAAACGAAAAGGGCTTTGAAGGATCAATGCCTAATCCGACAGCTTCATTGACTACCTCACGTATAGCCTTAAGGTATACAAGCCGGATCTCGTGCGAATATTTGTTGATCCGCTGATAATGTTCTGTATCTTTAGAATTATCGTACATTAAAATTCACGAAATGCGTATTCTGAATTTCTCTTTGCTTTGCCTTCACGCTCCTTCTCGACTCGTTCATTCTCTGCCGTCGAATCGCTAATAAGTGGATGCATCTCTCGTGCTGTTTCTTCGGACATCAAATCGTTTTCAACGCTATTAACAAGGTTGGTGATCATCTCAGCTACATCATCAGCGAAAGGTGACTGGAAGCTATGATCAATTATCATATCCTTAACCTGGCCTGCAAGTTTAATATTCAGTACGTTTGCAATTGCCGCTTTGATCAGGTTTATAAATCGATCGATGAGTTCATCATGAACCTCCTGGTGATTTTTAGCCTTGATCTCTGCCAGTACCATCATCTGCTTGAGAGCCTTGGCACTGGTGTTGCTTAGCCCTTTCATGCTTTCAAAATCAATCTTCGGCGTGAAAGATTTATTGAGGATCTGTTTTTCAAGATAATCAAGTTCTTGTTTCTTTAGCTCCGGAGCACTTTCAATCTCCAGGTACTCCAAAACACTGTCTTTGTTTGCAAGCAAGAACAGCTTCCCTGGTTCACCTTTATCAGGGAGGTTTTCGATTACATCTGCTGTAGCCTTTGCGGCTGGTGAGGCAAAGTAGTCATTGACATCTGCTGTGATTGATGCAATGTATTCTTCACGGTCAATTAACTCCTGTACATCTGCATGCTCTGCATCTTGATGAAAGTATATCACAGGGATTTTACCTATTAAATTTTGTTCTTCTTCAACTTCCCATCCAATATCAAGCTTACGACAGTTATAGATTTTGTCCTTGGTATAGATATCAAAATTAAAGACACTTATACCCTCGTGCTTAACATAGTACCCGCGGCCAAAAGCTATCATCCTGTCAAATGAATCGAATAGTGGACGCAAAATGTCTCCCTTGCTTTTAGCGAGAACCTTTAACAGTGCATCCGGCTGATTGTCATCGTTCCTGTATAAATGAAGCAATATGGCACTTTCAGTTTCAGCACCTGCCAGCCTTTTTGCCTGGCGGATTCGTGAATCAAAGCGGAGATCTTTAAGAGTATCTTTGAAGAAACTGAATGCTTCCTTGTGTTCCTCAGTCAACAGACTAAACTTAAGTGGCTGACCATAAAGGAAAACAAGTGCAATCTCGTTGATATACTTCTGGTAAGGTATTGGTAGTTTCCATTGCTTGACCTCCCCGAGGATCTCTCCCCTTTTATTCTTCTTAAACTTTGGTGGCCTTGCCATGATCTTGTGCTTGGTCACGTCATATTCATTTATTGCCTTTTCAACTTCATCATCACGGTTTTGGAACTGCCTAATCAACCGGTCGATGTCTTTGTTTGCAAGTAGATCGTCGAATGCCTGTTTTCGGCCAAAGGCTGCATTCAGGCTGTTTACAATTGTGTTTAGGATGTTCATTTGTTTATGAA
>CALAZZ010000026.1 GCA_937926515.1 uncultured Bacteroidales bacterium
TGAGGGTTCCCTGGATTTACAACCCGGAATTTATTTTATTCACCTTCGGGTTTCGTCCAATGATAATTCCGGAGATTTTATTAATCTAACTGAAAAAGTTGTGATCGTCAGGTGATAAGCCGGAAATAAATTACATCCTGAATCCAATTAATCCTTGATAGTCGGTTGGCAGGGTATATAATACTTCTCATTTTTAAAATAAATTAAAAATTTGTCGTCAGTAATGAAATATGTCGTATGTTTGCAACATATATTTAAAAGCATGATTAAGAAAGAAAACTTCAATGCACAAGACCAATCCCTGGCTGAGCTGGCACGTACACTATCCCATCCGGCAAGGATAGCGATCCTTAACTTTTTAGCATCTTCGGCAAGTTGCATATCCGGTGACATTTCTGATGAAATACCATTGAGTAGAACAACTGTTTCGCAGCACTTGCAAGAATTGAAAAGAGCAGGACTCATCATCGGCGAAATCGATGGTGTTCGGGTGAATTACTGTCTCAATCCAACACGAATAAAGGAAGTGAGCAGAATGTTCCGGGATTATTTCAATAAACTCGAGGATTATCAATCAAATTGCTGCTAATATGAAAGTACTGATTATAAGTACCGGTAATTCGTGCAGAAGCCCCATGGCAGAGTATTTTCTACGCTCATTCGATGGAAGTATTGAAGTTATTTCGGCAGGAACCGCACCTGAAATAATTGTTAGCGAAAATGCAGTGATGGCGATGAAGGAAGCACTCATAGATCTAAGTAATCATGTTCCAAAAAATATCAACCTGTACATCAGGGATACCTTTAACCTGGTAATCAGCATCGGTGAGCCTGCCCAAAATATAGCAAGTCAATATTTCTCAGGCAAAAGCATCATACTGCATTTAGACATCGAAGACCCGGGAAAGATTTTCGGTTCAACTCAGCTTATCATGGACAAATACCGTATTGTTCGTGATGAAATTAAAAATGAGATTTTCAAAATTTATATCCACAATATTAAACCCTTAATAAAATGAAGACAAATACCGAACTAAAGAAACTTGTAAAAGAGAAATATGCAGCGATAGCAAATCAAACGGGTCAATCTGGTTGCTGCGGAGGAGATAACAATACAAATTGCTGTGCCGGGGTTGACTATAGCATATTCAGCGAGAGTTATACTCATCTTCAGGGTTATCAGCCTGATGCAGATATGCAGCTTGGTTGTGGCCTGCCTACCGAACATGCCCGTTTGAAGCCTGGACATACTGTGTTAGACCTGGGCTCAGGAGCAGGAAACGACTGCTTTGTAGCACGTGCCCTGGTTGGCGATAATGGCAAGGTAATCGGCATTGACATGGTTCAGGAAATGGTTGATAAGGCCAGAAATAATGCAAACAAACTCGGTTATGACAATGTAGAGTTCAGGTTGGGAGATATAGAGAATATGCCGGTCGAAGCCAATGCAGCCGATGTGGTGATCAGTAATTGTGTACTCAATCTGGTTCCTGATAAATCAACTGCCTTTCATGAAATCATGCGGGTACTAAAGCCAGGAGGTCATCTTTCGGTTTCAGATGTTGTCCTCAAGGGTGAGCTCCCCTCCGGCTTAAGCGAAGTTGCTGAATTATATGCCGGATGCATGTCAGGTGCAGTTGATCTTGGGGCCTATTTGGATATTATGGGTGCTGCCGGAATGAAGAACATACAGATACAGAAACAAAAGCAAGTTATTTTGCCTGATGAACTGCTTTTGGAATATTTAAATGATAAGGAACTGCAGGATTTTAAAAATAGTGGATCTGGCATATTCAGTATCACCGTTTATGCCGAGAAACCTGCTTTGTGAACTAGAAGGAATCAAAATCTACTTAAGGTTGACCAAACGAATCAGCTAGCTTTCATCATAATTGCTATCCTTATCCTGATTTTGTTTGCTGTGCCGAAGCTCCTCTGAGAATCCCGAGGCTAAAATGCCGGCAGGTAATGCGAACAGTCCAATACCTAACAGAGCTATTACCCCGCCAAACAATTTACCTAATCCTGTTATTGGGTAAACATCGCCATAGCCAACAGTTGTAAGTGTTGCAA